>DASQVL010000428.1:0-4284 GCA_035640795.1 Crenalkalicoccus sp.
GCTTCACGGTGGAGGCGCCGCTGCAGGAAGGCGGGCGGCTCGCCATCCGCCGCGACGGGCGGGAGCTGGTGCGCTGGGCGCTGACCGTGCAGGCCGATGCGCCGCCCGAGGTCGCCTTCGCCGAGCCGCCGGGCCGGTCCCAGCGCGGCCTCGGCACCCGCCTGCCCTGGCGGGCCAGCGACGATTGGGGCCTGGCGGGGCTCCGCGCCGAGTTCCGGCTGAAGGCGCGGCCGGACGCGCCGCCGCTCGCGCTGGACCTGGCGCTGCCCGGAGGGACGCCGAAGGAGGCGCATGGCGCGCCGCAGCCCGATCTCTCCGCCCATCCCTGGGCGGGGCTGCCGGTCGAGGTGCGCCTCGTCGCGCGCGACGGCGCGGGGCAGGAGGGCGCCTCGGAGCCCGCCGCGCTGACCCTGCCGGAGCGCAGCTTCAACCACCCGGTGGCCAAGCGGATCATTGCCGTGCGCAAGGCGCTCTCCCTGGCGCCGCAGGACCGCGAGACGGCGCGCGGCGCGCTCGAGGCCATCGCCGCGGCGCCGGAGGCCTTCGAGAACGACCTCACCACCTATCTCGCGATCCGCGTGGCGCGGTCCCGCCTGCTCGCCGATCGGCGGGCGGAGGCGGTGGGGGAGGTGCAGGCCCTGCTGTGGGAGACCGCGCTGGCGCTGGAGGAAGGGCGGGATGGCCGCACGCTGCGCGCCCTGCAGCAGGCGCGCGAGCAGCTGCGCGAGGCGCTGGAACAGGCCGAGCGCAATCCCGACCCGGCGCAGCGCGCCGAGCTCGAGCGCCGCATCCAGGAGCTGCGCGAGGCCATCCGCCAGCACCTGGAGGCGCTGGCCGAGAAGCTGCAGCGCGAGAACGCCGAGGCAATCCCCTATGACCCGCAGTCGCGCATGCTGGACCAGCGGGACATGGAGCGCCGCGCCCAGCGCATGGAGCAGGCCGCGCGGGAGGGCCGCCTGGACGATGCGAAGCGCGAGATGGCCGAGCTCGAGGAGATGCTGAAGGCGCTGGAGGAAGGCCGCGTCGCCCGGCAGGAGAGCCCGCAGCGGCGGCAGCGGCGGGAGCGGGGCCAGCAGCAGATGGGCGTGGTGCAGGACATGGTGCAGCGCCAGTCGCAAATGCTGGACCGCAGCCATCAGCGCGCCGAGGCTGAGGACCAGCGTCGCGCCGAGCAGCGTCGCCAGCAGCAGCGCACCCAGTCCTTCCGCTGGCCGCCCGAGCCGCAGCAGCAGCACCAGCAGCAGCAGCGCGAGCCTGGCGCCGGCGAGCCGCGCGACGCCGAGGCGGAGCAGCAGGCGCAGCAGGATGCCCGCCGCCAGCGCGCGCTGCGCCGTGCGCTCGGCGAGCTGATGCAGCAATTCGGCGACCTCGCCGGCGAGGTGCCGGAGGCGCTGGGCCGCGCCGACCAGGCAATGCGGGAGGCGCAGGAGGCGCTGGGCCAGGGTCAGGACGCCGCCGACGCCCAGTCGCGCGCCATGCGCGCCCTGCAGGAGGGCGGGCAGCAGATGGCGCAGTCCATGCAGCGCCAGTTCGGCATGAGCATGGAGGGCGAGCAGGAGGGCGAGCCGCAGGACAGCGCAGGCGACCAGCCGCAGGGCGGCCAGGGGCGGGATCAGGCGCAGGGGCAGGGGGAGGGGCGCGATCCGCTCGGCCGCCGGACGCGCGACGTGAACGGCCAGGCCGACAATGGCAGCGACACCCATGTGCCGGACGAGGCGGAGGTGCTGCGCACCCGGCGGATCCAGGACGAGCTGCGGCGGCGCGGCGCCGAGCGCGAGCGGCCGGTGGAGGAGCTGGACTACATCGACCGGCTGCTGAAGCGGTTCTGAGCGCCGCCCGCAGCGCCGCGCCGCGGGCCTGGGTCCGGCTGCCTTCCGGACGGCGGCTGGACCTGCTGGCGCCAACGCCCTTCGACTGGACAGACGAGGACCTGGCGGTCGGCCTCTCGCGCACCTTCCGCTGGGGCGGGCATTCGGTCTGGCCGGGCGCGCCCCTCTCCGTCGCGCAGCATTCGTTGGCCGTGCTCGCGCTGCGCCGCGCCCGCGCGCGCCCCGGCCTGACGCGGGCGGAGCAGCGGCGGGAGCTGCTGCACGATGCGGAGGAGGGGCTGATCAACTTCGACTGCATCTCGCCGCTGAAGCCCTTCCTCGGCGAGGGCTTCTTCGCGCTGGAAGCGCGCCTCCGCGCGGTGGTCGCGCAGCGCTATGGCCTGCCGGCCTGGACGCCGGAGGCGAAGCGCGCGCACAAGGCGGTGGATGTCGCGCTGGCGGCGGCAGAGGCGGTGCATGTCGCCGGCTGGACGCCGGCGGAAGTGCGCGGCACGCTCGGCATCCGCGCGGCGGTGATGGAGGCCGATCCGCTGCAGGCGGGCTGGCGGCCCTGGCCGCCGGAAGAGGCTGCGGCGCGGTTCCTGGAGGAGCTGCGGCGCCTGTCCTGAGGGAGGAAGAGATGTCCGGCGCCGCGTTGCCCGTCGCGGGCAACCGCTTCGTCATCCTGGGCGGGGCGAGCCTGGTCGGCTCGGCCACCGCGGGCGAGCTGCTGGAGCATGGCGCCGCCGAGGTCGTGCTGTTCGACAACTTTGCCTTCGGCTCCGAGGACGCGGTCGCGCACCTGCGGGACCATCCGCGGCTGCGCCTGGTGCGCGGCGACGTGCTGCGGTTGCCCGATCTGCTGCGCGCGACGGAGGGGGCGGCGGGCGTGCTGCTGCTTGCGGCCTACATGACGCTCTCCATGGACCGCGATCCCTGGGGCGGGCTGGAGGTGAACATCCGCGGCGTGCAGAACGCGCTGGAGGCCTGCCGCGCCAATCGGGTGCGCAAGGCGGTCTTCGCCTCCTCCAACGCCGTCTATGGCTACGGGCCGGGGGTGGCGGGGGAGCTCAGGGAGGACACGCCCTTCCACAGCGCCGGCGCGCCGCCGGCGGCGATTCTCTACGGCGCGAGCAAGATCATCGGCGAGCAGCTCTGCCGCGACGCGCATCGCCGGCACGGGCTGGATTACGTGGTGTTGCGCTATTCGACCGTGTATGGCGAGCGCCAGCACTACCGCGCGGCCAATGCGCTCTACATCATCGAGACGATGGACCGGCTGCGCCGCGGCGAGCCGCCGCAGGTCTTCGGCGATGGCAGCGAGACGAAGCACTACGTCTATGTCGGCGACCTGGCGCGCGCCAACCGCCTGGCCTTCGAGAGCGCGGCGACCGACGTGGCGGTGAACTGCTCCGGCCCGGAGCCGGTGACGACGCTGGAGCTGGTGCGGCTGATCACCGAGCTGATGGGGGGCGGGCCCGAGCCCGAATTCGTGGGCGCGGAGGCGGGGCGCGTGCGGCTGACCTCGGGCGGCGCGTTCCGGATCGCGCATGAGGCCGCGGCGCGGGCGATCGCGTGGCGGCCGGGGGTGGGGATGCGGGAGGGGCTGCGGCGGTTGATCGCGTGGCGGGAGGGAGAGGGGCCCGGCTGACCTTGAGCGTCGGGGCGGGGCCTGGGGAGTTCGCTGGCGGATCGGGAAGCGCTGCGGAGAAAGGATGAGAAAAAGGTAGGTGGGGGTGTGGGGGAGGGAGTTCTCCCCCTCCCCCGCGGGCCACCTACGCCTGCAAATCCGGCAGCACCGGCCGCGGATCCACCGCCGTGGCGAACCAGTTCAGCCCCAGATGCAGGTGCGGCCCCGTCACCCGCCCCGTCGCCCCGGAAAGCCCGATCCGCCCGCCCCGCGCCACCGCCTCGCCCTCGGCCACCGCAAGCTCCGACAGGTGCGCGTAGAGCGACTGCACGCCGAGCCCGTGGTCCAGGATCACCGTGTTGCCGGTGAAGTAGAGCGGCGCCGCCAGCAGCACCCGCCCCGCCGCCATCGCCGCCACCGGCGTGCCTGTCGGCACCGCGATGTCGAGGCCGAGATGTGGTGCCCGCTTCTCCCCGTTCAGGATGCGCTGGCTGCCATAGACGCCGCTGATGCGGCCCTGCGCCGGCCAGGCGAAGCCGTCCAGGAACTCGGCCGGCTCGCTCGCCACGCGGCGGATCGCCGCCAGGCGCTCCCGCTCCGCGACGATGCGCGCCATCACCTCGGGCGGCGGCGTCACCATCGCTTCCGGCAGGCCCTGCAATTTCTGGATCTGCCAGGCGCGGCGGGTGACATGCAGCGTCTCCGACTCCGCCCGGCCGCCGGGCGGCTCGATGCGCAGCACCGCCCGCGCCGGGGCGTCGCGGCCGAAGCCGAAGGCGAAGGCGCCATCCGCCGCGACGCGCACCGGGTGGCCATCCAGCGTGAGCCGCGTGCCCGGCGCAGTGC
>DASQVL010000429.1:0-2241 GCA_035640795.1 Crenalkalicoccus sp.
CGCGCGTCGGCCGGCCGCTCTGCTGCGGGCGGACCTGGCTCGCCGCGGGGCTGGTGGAGCAGGCCCGGGCGGAGGCGCGGCGGACACTTGCGGCGCTCTCCGCCTCGGACGCGCCGGTCATCGGCCTCGAACCCTCCTGCCTGATGACGCTGCGCGACGAGTTCCTCTCCCTGTTGCCCGGCGCGGAGGCCGAGCGCCTTGCCGGGCGCGCCCTGCTGCTCTCCGAATACCTCGCCCGGGAGAAGCCCGCCCTGCCGCTCAGGCCCGTGGTGCCGGCCGCGCATATCCACGGCCATTGTCACCAGAAGGCCTTCGGCGCATTCCCGGCCGCGGTCGCCGCGCTCTCCGCCATCCCGGGGCTGAAGGTGGCGCCCATCGCCTCCTCCTGCTGCGGCATGGCCGGCAGCTTCGGCTACGAGGCGGCGCACCAGGAGGTCTCCCGCGCCATGGCGGAGCTTTCCCTGCTGCCCGCGGTGCGCGCCGCGCCGGCGGAGGACCTGATCGTCGCCGACGGCACCTCCTGCCGCCACCAGATCCGCGACCTCGCGGGCCGGACCGCGCTGCATTCCGTGCGCGTGCTGGAGATGGCGCTGGGATGACCCGCCCTTCCGCCGACCTCCTCCGCTCCTGGTTCGCCTGCACCGGGAGCTTCGCCTGCGACGCCAGGGCCCGCGCGGTCGCCGCGGCGCGATGCTCGAGCGGCGCCGGGACCCCGCCCTGACCCGCACGGAGCGGATCTTCGCCTATCTCCCCTTCGAGCCTCCGGAGGCGATGGAGGACCAGGACCTCGGCATGCCGTCCCGCCCCGGGTCCGGGCCGCATACCCGATGCCCTTCCCCAGGTAGGGCAGGATTACGCCACCGCAGCCCACGCCCTGCCCAAGAGGCTTAGCGGTTCATACGGCCAGTATAATTGTGCGTCAGCGCCGCCCGAGGAATGCTCGCCTCGTAGGCATAACCGCGCTCGCAGGGATTGTGCGACGCAGCATTTCTGCTTGCGGGAACGCGATCCATCCCTATCCTGACATGGGAAGGGAGCAACGGCGGTCGCGGTCCTGGCCAACCGGCGCCCCGCGGGTCGGGCAACCCTGCCCTGCCGCGGCGGCCCAGAGTGGGGTCGTATGAAGAGACGCGTGATCCTTGCCGCCGCGCTGGCAGCACCCGCACTCCTCCGCGCGCGCCGTGGCAGCGCTGCCGAGCCCGTCGATGTCGAGCTCATCCTCGCCGTGGATGTCAGTCGCTCGGTGGATACCGAGGAGCAGGAGATGCAGTTCCGCGGCTACGCGGAGGCCTTCCGCGACCCGCGCCTGGCGGAGGGGATCGCCGGCGGGCCGCTGGGCGCCATCGGCTGCCTGATGTTCATCTGGTCGGACTGGAACGTCCAGAAGGTGGTCACGCCCTGGACGCGGCTGGACGGTGCGGCCGCCTGCAATGACTTCGCCGACCGCATCGCCGCGGCGCCGCGGGAGACCTTCCTCTACACCTCGATCTCCGGCGCGGTGGATTTCGCCGCAAAGCAGTTCGGCCAGGCCTTCGAGGGCACGCGGCATGTCGTGGACATCTCGGGCGATGGGGTGAACAATTCCGGCCGGCCGCTGGCCGAGGCGCGAGAGGAGGCACTGGCCCAGGGCATCGTGCTGAACGGGCTGGCGGTGGTGGACCACAACCCCTCATCGCTCGCGGCCGCCACCGCCCTACCGCCGCTTGACGCCTATTACCGGGACGAGGTGATCGGGGGCCCGGGGAGCTTCCTGGTGGTGGCGGAGGGGTTCGCGGCGTTCGGGACGGCGGTGCGGCGGAAGATCATCCGGGAGATCGCGCTGGCGCCGCCGCCGGGGCCGCAGGTGGAGCGGGTGTTGACCTAGTGTCCTGCCCGCGAAGTTCGCTGCTTCAGCAGCGAGCGGAGCGGACCAGCAGGCCACTGAAAACAAAGGCTAGTGGACCGAGAACGAAGTCCGAAGGACTTCGGAATCGGGACACTAGGTGGCCCCGGGGAGGAACGGAACTTCCTCCCTCGTCTCAAACGGCGCCGTGGCGGGACTGGCGCCGCCCCGGCTTCGGCCTATTGTCCCGCCCCATGACGGAGCCGACCGGGGACGCCATCGCCGCCGAGATCCTGCGCCAGCTCGCTTCCCGCGGCACGGAGACGTCCATCTGCCCGAGCGAGGTGGCCCGCAGCCTCGCCGGCGGCGATGCCGGCCCCTGGCGCCCGCTGATGGGCCCGGTGCGGCGGGCTGCCTGC
>DASQVL010000430.1:0-2167 GCA_035640795.1 Crenalkalicoccus sp.
CCAACGCGCCGCCGGAGGGGCCGGAGAGCAGCAGCCGCGCCGGCTGCCGCGCGGCGGTGGCGAGGCTGCACACCCCGCCATTCGACTGCACCATGAAGACCAGCGGGCGGAAGCCGCCCTCGCCGAGGCGGGCCTCCAGGCGTTCGAGATAGGCCTTCACCACCGGCATCAGCAGCGCGTTCAGCACGGTGGTGCTGCTGCGCTCGTATTCGCGGATCTCCGGGCTGATCTCGGAGGAGAGCGTCACGGGAAGGCCGGGCCGGGCCGCGGCCAGCCACTCGGCCAGGCGCCGTTCATGCGCCGGGTTGGCATAGGCGTGCAGCAGGCAGACCGCGACGCCCTCCGCCCCCAGCGCGTCCAGCCGCGCGAGCAGCGGCGGGATCGCGGCCTCCTCCAGCGGCCGCTCCACGCTGCCATCGGCGCGCAGGCGCTCGGGCACGCCGAGGCGGCGGTCGCGCGGGATCAGGCAGGGGAAGGGATCGGGGTCGAGCACGTAGAGCTCCCGCCGGACATGGCGGGTGATCTCCAGTACGTCCTCGAAGCCCGCGGTGGTCAGCAGCACGCCGCGGGCGAGCTTCCGTTCCAGCACGGCGTTGGTGGCGATGGTGGTGCCGTGCAGCAGCAGCCCGACCTCGTCGAGCGCGAAGCCGAAGCGCGAAGCCGCCTCGGTCACCCCGGCCAGCAGGCCGATCGAAGGGTCCTCGGGCGTCGTCGGCGTCTTCCAGGCGCGCACCGCGCCATTCCGGGCGTCGAAGACCTGCAGGTCGGTGAAGGTCCCGCCGATGTCCACGGCGATGCGGATCGGGCGCTCGCTCGGCATCCTCACTCCTATCCCATGACCCGCGGCAGCCAGAGGGCGATGCCGGGCCAGATCATCAGCAGCGCCACGGCGACCAGGTAGGCGCCGAGGAAGGGCATGACGCCCACGAAGACGTCGGTGATCGGGCCGGGACGCGGCCGCATGCCCTGCAGCACGTACATCACCGTCCCGTCCGGCGGGCTGATCTGCGCGATCTCCACCAGCATCGTCACGATCACGCCGAACCAGACGGGATCATAGCCGAGGGCGGTGACGATCGGGAACACCACCGGGATGGTGGTGATGATCATGGAGAAGCCCTCCATGAAGGTGCCGAGGGCGATGTAGAGGGCGAGGATCAGCGCCATGATGGCCCAGGACGGCAGCGGCAGCTGGGCGATGAAGCCGGCCAGGGCCTGCGGCACGTTGATCGTGGTCAGCAGGTAGTTCAGCAGGTAGGCGCCGAAGATGATCAGGCCGAGGAGGGCGGTGTTGCGCGCCGTCGCCTCGGCGCTCGCATTGAGCAGGCGGAAGGTCAGGCGCCCTTCCAGCGCCGCGAAACCCGCCGCGCCCACCACGCCGAGGGCCGCCGCCTCGGTCGGCGTCGCATAGCCGGCATAGATCGAGCCGAGCACCAGCAGCATCAGCGCAAGGGTGGGACCGAGGTCGAGCAGGGCGCGGAGCTTCACCGCCAGCGGTATGGGCGGCGGCCGCTCCGTCCGGTGGGTCAGGCCATGGGCGAGGATGACGCCGAGGAAGAGCAGCGTGACCAGCAGGCTCGGCAGGAGGGCCGCGATGTAGAGCGCGCCGACCGAGGTCTCGGTGATCAGCCCGTAGATGATGAAGGTGATCCCCGGCGGGATCAGGTTGCCGAGCGCCCCGCCCGCGGCGAGCGAGCCCAGCACCATGCGCGGGCTGTAGCGCGAATCCTCGAAATAGGGCAGCGCGACGGAGCCCATGGTGGCGGCGGTGGCGACCGAGCTGCCGGAGATCGCGGAGAAGACGGCGCAGGCGATGATGTTGGTGTGCAGCAGCCCGCCGGGCAGCCGCTCCAGCCAGACGTTCAGCGCGCGGTAGAGGCGGTCGGACAGGCCCGCGCGCAGCAGGATCTCGCCCATCAGCAGGAAAAGCGGCACGGCGACGAGCACGAAGTTGGAGGAGGGCGCCCACAAGGTCTGCCCGGCGAAGCCCCACCAGGGCCGGTCGGAGAAGACCAGGCCGGTGAGCATGCCGAGCAGGCCGAGGACGGCCGCGATGTAAACCCCGGCGCCGAAGAAGACGAGGAAGACGGCGGTGAGGCCGAGGATCTCCGCGACCGGCACCGCCGTGCCCGTGGTTGCCGCGGCCAGGATGGCGGCGGCCAGCAGC
>DASQVL010000431.1:0-4700 GCA_035640795.1 Crenalkalicoccus sp.
GGCCAGGACACCAGCGAGCGGGGCACGAGAGTGGGGAGGCAAGGGCGATGGACGCAGCGATGGCGTTGACCTCGCGGAGAATCCTTCTGCTGGCATCGGGCGGGCTGGCCGCGCTGGCCTTCGCCCGCCAGGACGCCATCGCACAGGGCCCGGCCGCCGGCGCCGCGCCGCCGGCGCCCAGCTGGCCGCACGTGGTGCAGGGGCCGGGCGGCAGCGCCACCATCTACCAGCCCCAGGTGATCTCCTGGCCCGGGCAGACGACGCTGAACGCGCGCGCCGCCCTTTCCATCACGCGGTCATCGGGCAATGGCGGCGGCGCTGCCGCCGCGCGGCCGGTCTTCGGCACCGTGGAGATCGCGGCACGCACCACCACGGACTTCGCGACGCGCACCGTGCAGCTTTCCGATCTCCGCCTCCTGTCCTCGCGCTTCCCCTCGCTCGACACCGCCCAGGCGGCGCAGCTCGAGGCGCGGATCCGCGAGGCGCTGCCGCGGGTGGCCTACACGCACGTGCCCCTCGACACGATCCTGTTCAGCCTGCGCGGCCGCGCGGAGGTGCCGAGCGACCCGGCGGTGAACAACGACCCGCCGGTGATCCTCTACAGCGACCGCCCGGCCAGCCTGGTGGTGTTCGACGGCGAGCCGGTGCTGGCCCCGGTCGGCGGCGGCTCACCGCTCTCGGTCGCGGTGAACACCAACTGGGACGTGTTCTTCGATCCCGCCTCGCCCGGCGGCAGCGACGGCAGCTGGTACCTGCTGAACAATGGCAGCTGGTACGCCGCGCCCAAGGCGACCGGCCCCTTCGCGCCCGTGGAGACGCTGCCCGAGGCGCTGCGCAGCCTGCCGGACACGCCGGCCACGGCGGAGGCGCGAAAGGCGATCTCCGGCAGCTCCGTCCCGTCCGGTGCGGCGCCCAGGATCTTCGTCAGCACGAAGCCGGCGGAGATCATCATCACCGACGGACCCCCGGCGCTGACCGCCATCCCGGGCACGCAGGTGCAGCTCGTCAGCAACAGCAACAGCGCGCTGTTCCGGCACGCCGGCGACGACAAGTACTACTACCTGGTCTCCGGCCGCTGGTTCAGCGCGCCCAGCCTGGACGGGCCCTGGACCTTCGCGACCCCGGACCTGCCGGCCGACTTCGCGGCCATCCCGCCGGACAGCCCGGCCGGCAGCGTGCTGCCCTCCGTCCCCGGCACGGCTGAGGCTCAGGAAGCGGTGCTGCAGGCGCAGATCCCGCGCACCGCGACGCTGGACCGCAAGACCGCGACGCTGGAGGTGACCTATGTCGGCAGGCCGGAGTTCAAGCCAATCCCCGGCACCGGCATCGCCTACGCGGTGAACACCAGCTTCGAGGTGCTGGAGATCGGCGGGAAGTACTATTGCTGCCACCAGGGCGCCTGGTTCGTCGCGGCCAGGCCCACCGGCCCCTGGGCGCTGGCCGACAGCGTGCCGCCCGCCGTGCACCGCATCCCGCCGAGCCACCCGCTGCACAACGTGACCTACGTCAACGTCTACGAGGCGACGCCGGCGGCGGTGACCTTCGGCTACACCGCGGGCTACCTGGGCGCCATGGTGACCGCCGGCGTGCTGGTCTACGGCACGGGCTACTACTACCCGCCCGTGGTGCTGCCCGCGCCGGTGCCAGTCTACATGCCCTATCCGTACACCTATGCGGGCAACGTCTGGTACAACCCGACCACCGGCGCCTGGGCGCGCGGCGGGACGGTCTACGGGCCGTATGGCGGCGTCGCCACCGGGGGCAGGGCGTACAACCCCAATACCGGTGCCTGGGCGCAGGGCGGCGCGATCTACGGCCCCTATGGCGGCGCCGGCGCCTGGTCGGCCTACAACCCGCAGACCGGGGCCTACGCCCATGGCAGCGCCGCCTGGAACCAGGGCGGCGGCTGGGCGAATGCCAGCTTCGTCAACCCGACCACGGGGCGGTCCGGCAGCACCAACCAGAACTGGAATCCCTACGGCGGCTGGGGGTCCAGCACGATCAGCGGGCCGAACCAGACGGTGAACACGGCAAGCGGCAGCAATGCGCGCGGCTCGGCGGGAGGCTTCACCTCCTCGACCGGCGCGGAGGGTGCGGGCTTCCGCGGCGCCGGCGGCAACCAGGGCGGCGCGGTACGGACGCAGGGCGGCAACGTCTATGCCGGCGCCGATGGCAATGTGTACCGCAAGACCGATGACGGCTGGTCGAAGTGGAATAATGGCGGCTGGCAGCCGGTGAACCCGCCGACGCGCAACACCGGCGCCGGCGGCGCCAACCAGCAGGGCAATCTCGGCTCCGGCCAGCAGGGAGGATCGCGCGGCCAGGGCGGCAGCACCGCGCACGCCTCGTCCGCCGGCGAGCAGGCCGCGGCCCGCGGCGGCAACCGGCAGGGCTCCGCGGGGCGCAACGGCGCCGGGGGCGGAGAAGCGCCCGGCTTCGGTGGAGGGCGCGGCGGCGAGGGAGGCTTCGGGCAGCTCGAGCAGGATCACCAGGCGCGGCAATTCGGCGAGCAGCGCCAGCGCGCCTTCGGTGGCGGCGGGGGCTGGAGCGGCCTGGAGTCGGGCGGCCGCTTCGGCGGCGGCGGCTTCGGCGGGTTCCACCGGCGCTGAAGGACGGCACCGGGCCCAGGCGCGGCCATGCGGCGTGGCCCATGGCCTTGGCTGGGACGCGACGAAAGCGGCGCATGGCCATGTCCGGGGTGCGCGCACCGTGGCGGTCGCGGTCCCGCGTGTGATGTCCTACCTGCAGAACTGGGCGGGCAGCTTCGCCGTCATCTTCGGGACGGTGCTCGTGCAATTCGGGGTGCAGACGCTGCTGCTCCACCTGTTCGACATCCGGTTGCGCCGGAGGCCGGCGCCGCCGGGCCATCACCTCCGCTCGCACCGGCTCCTCGGGACCTTCAGCCTGCTCGTCGTCTTCGTGCTGATCGCCGGTCACTTGGTCCAGGTCGGCCTCTGGACGCTGCTGTACCGGAGCCTGGGAGAGTTCCGCAGCCTGGCCGATGCGATCTACTTCTCGCTTGCGAACTTCACGACCATCGGCGCGGCGGAGCTCGAGCTCTCAAGGCGGCACCGTGTCCTCGGCGCGCTGGAGGGCGGGGTCGGCATGCTGATGTTCGGATGGTCCACGGCGCTCCTGGTCGCGCTCGTGGTCGGCGGCCGGCGAGAGGAGGAGGCGGAGCGCCGATCCCACGCCGCCACGCGGAAGCCGGGCCAGCCGGAGTAACCGGCCAGTCAACCGCCAGCCCTGTGGAAACCGCCCCTTGCGGTACCTCCGTTCGGAACCGACGGGCCCGCCTTCGCCCTGCGGGCCACCCGCTCAGCGCTCGCCAAGGATCTTCCAGATCCCGTCGAGCGCCGCGACCGTCCGCCCCTGCACGTCCAGCGTCGCCCGCACGAAGAGCAGCGTGCGCGTCTGCCGCACGAGCTCCGCGCGCAGATGCACCACATCGCCGGCGCGCACCGGCGCGACGAAATGCGTGTTGAGCTGCACCGTGCTGATCGGCCGGCGGCCGGCGATCTCCCACAGCGTGGCGCCCAGCGTGTCATCGGCGAAGCTCATCAGCGCGCCGCCATGCACCACGCCGTTGCGGTTCAGGTGCCGCTCGTCGGTTGCGAAGGCGTAGGCCCAGCCCTCGCCCTCCCGCCGCGCGCGGTAGGGGCCGGCGATCTCCGGAAAGGGGCCGCTGGCAAAGCTGTTCCAGCCCGAGACGTCGTCGCTCATGCGCTCTCCCGCTCCGCCGCGATGAGGAATTCGCGGTTGCCCTCCGGCCCCAGCAGCGGGCTCGGCGTGATGCCGAGAACGCGCCAGCCCGGCAGGGCCGCCCACCAGGCGGCGATGCGGTCGCATACGGCCTGATGCACTGCAGCATCGCGCACCACGCCGCCCTTGGCCAGCGCCGGTCCCGCCTCGAATTGGGGCTTGATCAGGGCGCAGGCCCAGGCGCCGGGGGCGCAGAGGCCGAGCGGCGCCGGCAGCACCGTGGCGAGGCCGATGAAGCTCGCATCGCAGACCAGGGCGCCGATGGGCTCCGGCACCTGCGCGTGGTCCAGGTAGCGGGCGTTCACCCGCTCGAGCACCACCACGCGCGGGTCCTGGCGCAGGCCCCAGTCCAGCTGGCCGTGGCCGACATCCACCGCATAGACCCGCGCCGCGCCGTGATGCAGCAGCACCTGGGTGAAGCCGCCCGTGGAGGCGCCGATGTCGAGGCAGGCACGCCCGGCTGGCGAGAGGCCGAACTGATCCAGGCCATGCGCCAGCTTCACCCCGCCGCGGGAGACCCAGGGGTGGTCCTGCCCGCGCAAGGTCAGCGGTCGGTCGGCGGCGATGAGCTGCCCCGGCTTCTCGATGCGCTGCTCGCCCGAGAAGACCTTGCCGGCCAGGATCAGTGCCTGG
The DNA here is from genome assembly GCA_035640795.1 of Crenalkalicoccus sp. Classification (GTDB taxonomy): domain Bacteria; phylum Pseudomonadota; class Alphaproteobacteria; order Acetobacterales; family Acetobacteraceae; genus DASQVL01. The sequence continues at coordinate 4,396 of DASQVL010000431.1, forward strand.
GCGCGGGTGCGGCTTTCGCTGAGGCCGCGATCCACCAGCGCCTGATCGGCGCGCTGCCGGTCCTTCATGCCGGGGGCTTAGCGCAGATCGCGGACGAGCGTGCACGCCCGGGAAGGTGGATCCGCTCTTCCGTCAACGCGCTGGAGCGGTTGCCGCGAGCGGAAACCACCCTGCCGGCAGCGAAGGCCGGGCCGCGAAGATCCCGCTTGCGGCCCATCATCACATAAGGATATGCTTATATTGCGTCGGTCCCGCGCGAGCGGGTGAGAAAGGGAACGTCGTGCGCCGGAACGCCCGGCAAGTCG
>DASQVL010000432.1:0-10294 GCA_035640795.1 Crenalkalicoccus sp.
GGGGAGATCGGCCGCGCGCATGGCGTGCGCGGCCTCGTCCGCCTGCGCAGCTTCACCGCCGACCCGGCCGCCATTGCCACCTACACGCTGACCGACGAGGCCGGCACGCGGCGCTTCGCGCTGACCCTGCTCGCCGACGGCTTGGCGCGGATCGAAGGTGTCGCCGACCGCAGCGCCGCCGAGCGCCTGACCGGCACGCGGCTCTACGTGGACCGCGCCCTGCTGCCACCGACGGAGGAGGAGGAGTTCTACCTCGCCGACCTCGTCGGCCTCCCCGCCCGGACGGAGGAGGGCGCGCTTTTCGGCACTGTCCGCGCGGTGGAGGACCATGGCGCCGGCCCCTTCCTGGTGATCGCGGAGGAGGGGGGCGCCGAGCGGCTGATCCCTTTCACCCGCGCCGCCGTGCCGGTGGTGGACCTCGCCGCCGGGCGCCTCGTCGTGGTGCCGCCCGCGGAAGTGGCGGGCGAGGCGGAGCACGCCGCATGAGCTGGCACGCGACCGTCCTGACCCTGTTCCCGGCGATGTTCCCGGGGCCGCTCGGCCTCTCCCTGGCCGGCCGCGCGCTGCGCGAGGGGCGCTGGCGGCTGGATGCGCTCGACATCCGGGATTTCGCCCCGGGCCGTCACCGCAGCGTGGACGACACGCCCTTCGGCGGCGGGGCAGGGATGGTGATGCGCCCCGATGTGGTGGACGCCGCCTGCGGCGCGGCGCTCGCCGCCGGGCCGGAGCGGCGGCTGATCTGCCTGACGCCGCGCGGTCGGCTGCTGGACCAGGCGCTGGTCGCGGAACTCGCCGCCGGGCCCGGCGCCATCCTGCTCTGCGGCCGCTACGAGGGCGTGGACCAGCGCGTCGTCGAGGCGCGGGGGATGCTCGAGCTCTCGATCGGCGACTACGTGCTCTCGGGGGGCGAGCCCGCAGCGCTCGTGCTGCTCGATGCCTGCGTCCGGCTGCTGCCCGGCGTGATGGGGGCGGGCGAGGCCTCCGCCGCCGAGGAGAGCCACGGCGCGGCGGGCCTGCTGGAATACCCGCACTACACCCGGCCCGCCGAATGGCAGGGCCGCACCGTGCCGGAGGTGCTGCTCTCCGGCCACCATGAGGAGGTCGCCCGCTGGCGCCGGGCGGAGAGTGAGCGGATCACCGCCGAGCGCCGCCCCGACCTCTGGCAACGCCATCTCGCGGCCGCGCCGCCCATTGCCGGGCGTCCGGCCGCCGCCTAAATCGATGACACGAGGATCACCGTGATGAACCTGCTGCAACAGTTCGAGGCGGAGCAGATGACCCGCCTCGCCGCCGCCCGGGCCGTGCCCGATTTCGCGCCGGGCGATACGGTGCGGGTGATGGTGAAGGTGGTCGAGGGCGAGCGGACCCGCACCCAGGCCTATGAGGGCGTGGTGATCGCGCGCTCCAACCGCGGCCTGAACAGCAACTTCACCGTCCGCAAGCTGAGCTATGGCGAGGGGGTGGAGCGCGTCTTCCCGCTCTACTCGCCCTCGGTCGCCGAGATCCAGGTGGTGCGGCGCGGCCGGGTGCGGCGCGCGAAGCTCTACTACCTGCGCGGGCGCACGGGCAAGGCGGCGCGCATCCAGGAGCGGCAGGTGACCGGGGGCGGAGCCGCGAGCGGCCCAGCCTCAGCGGCGGCCGAAAGCCAGCCGGCCGCCGCCGCGCAGTTGGACGAAGAGCAGCAGGGCTGACGCCGCCGGCGCAGCCTTCGAGGGGAATGCCATGTCCGGCACGAAGCCGCGCACCCTGTTCGACAAGATCTGGGACGCGCATGTGGTCGAGACGCTGCCCGACGGCACGGCGCTCCTCTACATCGACCTCCACCTGACGCATGAGGTGACGACGCCGCAGGCCTTCGAGGGCCTGCGCGCCGCCGGGCGCGACGTGCGCCGGCCGGACCTGACGCTCGCCGTGGTGGACCACAACATCGCCACCGACGCTTCCCGCCGCACCGGCATCGAGGACCCGGAGAGCCGGCTGCAGGTGGAGACGCTGGAGAAGAACGTCGCCGTCTTCGGCGTGCCCTACATCCCGCTGCTCGACGAGCGCCAGGGCATCGTCCACATCATCGGGCCGGAGCTCGGCCGGTCGCTGCCCGGCATGACCATCGTCTGCGGCGACAGCCATACCTCGACGCACGGCGCCATGGGCGCGCTCGCCTTCGGCATCGGCACCTCGGAGGTCGAGCACGTCCTGGCGACGCAGACCCTGCTGCAGAAGCCAGCGAAGAACATGCGCATCAGCGTGGAGGGTAGCCTCGGCTTCGGCTGCACCGCCAAGGACATCGTGCTGGCGATCATCGGGAAGATCGGCACGGCGGGCGGCACCGGCCATGTCATCGAATATGCCGGGGATGCGATCCGCGCGCTCGACATGGCCGGACGCATGACGGTCTGCAACATGTCCATCGAGGCTGGCGCGCGCGCCGGCATGGTGGCGCCGGACCAGACCACCTTCGACTGGATCCGCCGCACGCCGGACGGCCCGAAGGGCGAGGTCTTCGAGCAGGCGCTCCGCTGGTGGCGCAGCCTGCCGACCGACCCCGGCGCGCATTTCGACAGCGAGGTGAGGCTCGAGGCGCACGCCATCGCGCCGCAGGTCACCTGGGGCACGAACCCGGAGGCCGTGGTGCCGATCACCGGCGCCGTGCCCGACCCGGCGGAGGAGGCGGATGCCGCGAAGCGCGCGCAGATGCAGCGCATGCTGGACTATATGGGCCTCCGGCCCGGGCAGCGTCTGCAGGAGCTGCCGCTCGACGTCGTCTTCATCGGCTCCTGCACCAACAGCCGGATCGAGGATATCCGCGCCGCCGCCGCCATCGCCCGCGGCCGCCGGGTGGCGGAGGGCGTGCGCGCGCTGGTCGTCCCCGGCTCCGGCCTCGTCAAGAAGCAGGCGGAAGCCGAGGGGCTGGACCGCATCCTGGCCGAGGCCGGCTTCGAGTGGCGGGAGCCGGGCTGCTCCATGTGCCTCGGCATGAACCCCGACAAGCTGAAGCCTGGCCAGCGCTGCGCCAGCACCTCGAACCGCAACTTCGAGGGCCGGCAGGGCCCGGGCGGGCGCACCCACCTGGTCTCGCCGGCCACCGCCGCCGCCTCGGCGATCGCGGGGCGGCTGGCCGATGTGCGTGACTTCCCGCCGCAGGGAGAAGCCTGATGCAGGCCTTCACGCGCCTCACCGGCATCGCGGCGCCGCTGCCGATGGCCAATGTGGACACGGACAAGATCATCCCGGCGCGCTACCTGAAATCCATCGCGCGCAGCGGCTTCGGCCGCTGGCTCTTCGCGCCGCTGCGGTTCCGCGAGGACGGGTCGGAGAACCCGGACTTCGTGCTGAACCGGGAGCCCTACCGCCGCGCCGAGATCCTGATCGCCTTCGAGAATTTCGGCTGTGGCTCCTCGCGTGAGCACGCGCCCTGGGCGCTGCTGGATTTCGGCATACGCTGCGTCATCGCGCCGGATTTCGCCGACATCTTCCACAGCAACTGCTTCAAGAATGGCATCCTGCCGATCCGCCTGCCGCGCGCTGCGTGCGAGAGGCTGATGGAGGATGCGCAGCTCGGCCCCAATGCGCGCCTCACCGTGGATCTCGAGCGGCAGGTGGTGGTGCGCCCCTCCGGCGAGGAGCTTCCCTTCGAAGTGGACGAGCTGCGCCGCCACATGCTGCTGAACGGCCTCGACGAGATCGGCCAGACCCTGCAACGCGCGCCGGCCATCGCGGCCTTCGAGCAGCGCATGGCGGCCGAGCGCCCCTGGGTGTCGCGCTGATGCCGGCGAACAAGCGGCTGCTCATCCTGCCCGGCGACGGCATCGGGCCGGAGGTGATGCGGGAGGTCCGCCGCGTCATCGACTGGCTGGAACGCCGCCGCAGCATGACCTTCGAGCTGGAGGAGGGTCTGGTCGGCGGCGCCGCGCTGGACGCCGAGGGCACGCCCTGCTCCGACGAGACGCTGGCGCGCGCCCGCGCCGCGGACGCCGTGCTGTTCGGCAGCGTCGGCGGGCCGCAATGGGACGGGCTGCCCTTCGACCGGCGGCCGGAGCTTGGCATCCTGCGGCTCCGCAAGGAGCTCGGCCTGTTCGCCAACCTGCGCCCGGCCGTGGTGTTCGACCCGCTGGTCGAGGCCTCCTCCCTGAAGCCCGAGCTGGTGCGCGGGCTCGACCTGATGATCGTCCGCGAGAGCACGGGCGGCATCTATTTCGGCGAGCCGCGCGGCATCGAGCGCATGGCCGATGGCCGCCGGCGCGGCGTGGACACCGAGGTCTACACCGAGGACGAGATCGCCCGCGTCGCGCGCGTCGCCTTCGACCTGGCGCGGCAGCGGCGTGGCAAGCTCACCAGCGTCGAGAAGGCCAACGTCATGCAGTCCGGCCGGCTCTGGCGGAGCGTGGTGACGGAGGTCGGAAGGGGCGAGTACCCGGAGGTCGAGCTGCAGCACATGTACGCCGACAATTGCGCCATGCAGCTCTGCGCCCGGCCCAAGCAGTTCGACGTCATCCTCGCCTCCAACCTGTTCGGCGACCTGCTCTCCGACCTCGCCGCGGCGCTCACCGGCTCGCTCGGCATGCTGCCCTCGGCGACGCTCGGCGCGGTGGACGGCACCACCGGCCGCCGCCACGCGCTCTATGAGCCGGTGCATGGCAGCGCGCCGGACATCGCCGGGAAGGGCATCGCCAACCCCTCCGCCCAGCTGCTCTCCTTCGCCATGCTGCTCCGCCTCTCCTTCGGGATGGAGGAGGATGCGGCGCTGCTGGAGGGCGCGGTGCAGCGGGTGCTGGCCGGCGGCCTGCGCACGGCGGACATCATGCAGCCGGGCATGGCCCGCGTCGGCACCAGCGTGATGGGGGAAGCGGTGCTGCGGGAGCTCGACAAGCTCGCCGCCTGACCTTGCCGGAGCCCGGGCGGTCCGCTACATCCCGCCCGCTGGCCTGCGCCCGTAGCTCAACTGGATAGAGCACTAGACTACGGATCTGGGGGTTAGGGGTTCGAATCCTCTCGGGCGCGCCAGACCGGCTCCGATTGCGGCGATGCCGCCGCCTCCCATTGGCAGGATGGCCCTAACGGCGCGCTGTGGCCGGTCCCTGGCCCGGGCGACCGCCGTTGCGTGCTCGCGAAGTGCGGCGCGGGGGCTCATGCGGCCTGACCTCGGGGGTAATCGCGCCGCCCTCGGGCTTGCCGCCAACTCGCCGCGTCCACCACGCGACGAGAATGCACCGATGGAATGCCCCGCCACCGCAACGGTACCCGCAGGGAAGACCCGCGCCGGGCGCCGCGCCGCGCTCGCCGGCGCCCTCTCGGGCAGCCCCGGACTCTCCACCCTCGCAGCGCCAGCCGCTGCGCAAGCGAGGGCGAGCTCCATGCCGGCGCGGATCGTGACGCGTGACGGCGTCGGCCTGTTCCACCGCGACTGGGGAGAGGGCCCGCCGGTCGTTTTCGTAGCCTCCTGGTCCCTGCCTTCGGAGTCCTGGGCCTACCAGATGCTGGCCCTGTCCGAGGCCGGGCTGCGCTGCGTCGCCTTCGATCGCCGTGGCCATGGCCGTTCGGAGGATCCGGGGCGCGGCTTTGACTTCGACACCTTGGCCGACGACCTGGCTGCGGTGATGGAGACGCTCGACCTCCGCGGCGCGACGCTGGTCGGTTTCTCCATGGGAACGGGAGAGGTGGTCCGGTACCTCTCCCGGCACGGTGGGGCGGGCCGTGTGGCCCGCATCGTCGTGATCGGCACGACCACGCCGATGCTGCTGCGCGCGCCGGACAACCCCGCGGGGCTCGACCCGGCGGTGTTCGAGACCTTCCGCCGCGACTGGCTCATGCGCGACTTCCCGGGCTGGATCGACGCCAACATGATTCCCTTCGTCACGCCGGACACGCCGCCGGGCCTGCGCGGCTGGGTGCGCGACATGGCGCTGCGCAGCTCCGCCAAGGCGCTGCTCGACTGCCACCGGACGCTGACGATGGCGGATTTCCGGGCTGAGCTGCGCGCGCTCCGGGTACCGACCCTGGTCGTCCACGGCGAGCGCGACATGACCTCGCCGCTGGAGCTGCCCGGACGCCTCACGGCGGCGCTGATCCCGGGCGCCCGGCTCAGCCTGTATGAGGATGCGCCGCACGGCCTCTTCCTGACGCATCGGGACCGGCTGAATGCGGAGCTGCTGGACTTCGTCCGCGCCGGCCAGTGTCCTGCCCGCGATGTTCGCTGCAGCAGCGAACGGAGCGGACCAGAAGGCCACTGAAAACAAGGGCTGGCGTTCCGATCCGAAGGGCGCCGCACCGCGGCGGACTTCGGACTGGGAAAACCAGAGCGGTTTCCGCTCGCCTGTGCCCGCGGCAACCGCTCCAGCCGCTTGTCCGTAGAGCAGGGTCACGCTCCCGGGCGTTCACGCCCGTCCGCGATCTGCTCTGGCGGGCCTCGGGCGCGGGGGCGCCGAGGGCGCAGAACCGTCGGGACGATATGCGGTTCTATGCCCGGAGGTCCGCATGCAGAGAGGTGCGCATCCCGAGACAGGGCGGGCCCCGGTCCGTGCGCAGGATGCACCTTCGCGCAGCCACGACATGCGGCGCGAGTTGCTTCTCTTCACTTGGAAGGTGCTGATCGTCGCCGGCGCCGCCGCGCTCGGCTGGCTGGTCGCTGCCTCCGTCCACGTCCTGCTGCTGATCTTCACCGGCGTTCTGCTGGCGATCTTCCTGACGCGGCTGGCGGGCTTCCTGTGCCGCGCCACGGGGCTGCCGCACGGCGCGGCGCTCTGCCTCGTCCTCCTCGCCGTGCTCGCGCTGCTGGGTGGTGGCGGATGGGTGCTCGGCCAGACCCTGGCGGCGCAATACGGCCAGCTCACCGATGCGATCACCCAGGCCTATGCCGAGCTGCCGGAGAACCTCCGCGCCCAGCTCGAGCGGGGGACGAATCTGGGCAGCTGGCTCGGCCAGTTGCGCTCCATGGTGCCGCCGGTGCTCTACGGCGTCACGGACGGGCTGATCGTGCTGTTCGCCGGGCTCTACATGGCGGCGGCGCCGGGGCTCTACCGGCAGGGCCTGCTGTTGCTGCTGCCGCCGGCGGCGCAGGGGCGGGCACGCCAGGTACTCGGCGTCATCGGCCAGTCGCTCTGGCTCTGGATGGTCGGGCAGTTCGTCGCCATGGCGCTGGTCGGAGTCATGACTGCGGCCGGCCTTTGGCTGCTCGGCGTGCCGGTGCCCTTCCAGCTCGGCATCCTGGCGGGGCTGCTGGAATTCCTGCCCTATGCCGGGCCGATCCTCTCGGCGGTGCCGGGTCTACTGATCGCCTTCACCCAGTCGCCGACGCTCGCGGTCTGGACCGGCGTGCTCTACCTCGCCATCCACCTGATCGAGGGCAACCTGATCCAGCCTCAGGTGCAGCGCGCGGTGGTGAACCTGCCGCCCGTCGTCACCATCGCGGCGATCGCCGCGGGCGGCTACCTGTTCGGCATCCTCGGCGTGATGATCGCAACGCCGCTGGCGGTTGCCGCGATGGGGGCGGTGAACATGCTCTATCTCAGCGACCAGTTGGGCGAGGAGCGGCACTTCCCCTCGCCCGAGAAGGTCCCGACCCCGGCCCCGCAACCCTGAGCCGGCGCATGCCCTGCGCCAGGTATCAGGGCCGCTGCGGATGCACGGAGCGGCCGAAATTGGCGCCCAGCATCTGCCGCGTCCCCGCCACGGTGAAGCCGCCCACCACATTGGCCGGCGCCGCGGCGTAGAGCGGGCCGGGCACCGCCTGCCGCGACTGCCAGTCCGGCACGAAGCTGCGCAGCTGCGCGTTCAGGCAGTCGTAGAAACTCTCCTGGCCGATGCGCAGGTCCACGCAGATGCGGTTCACCTTCTCCTCCGCGGCCGCCGGAGCGGCGCAGAGCAGCAGCCCCGCCGCCATCGCCCACCGGGTCCGTCCACCATCACGCCTGCGCCGCATGGCACGCTCCTGTCCGCTGCCGTTCCAGGATGCGGGACGGAGGTGAAGCGGGGGTTTACCGGGGGGGTCAGGCGGCGAGGCGCGCTGCCTCCCGTGCCAGGCCATCGGCGTGCAGCACCAGCACCTGGCGGCTCTCATCACCGAGCAGCGCGCCGAGATCGGTGCCGAGCAGCATGGTGGAGAGCACCGGCAGCGGCCCGGCATTCACCAGCGCAGCGGTCATCCCCACCACCTCGCCCCGGCCGTTGACCGCGGGACCGCCGGAGAAGCCGAGCGTCGCTTCGGCAGCGACGACGAAGCCCTCCCCCGCCCGGGTGGGCAGGCGGGCGCGGGTGACGGCGCCTTCCACCACGGCGCGGTTCATCGCCGGCGCGCCGGCCAGCCAGATGCGCTCGCCCGGCCGCGGGCGGTGCGCCGCGAGCGGCACGGCGGCGAGGGGGACGGCGCTGGCCAGCAGCGCCAGGTCCATGCTCCGGCTCACGGCAAGCGTGGTCAGCGGCACGGGCCGGCCATCCCCGAGCGCGCCGCGCAGCCGCTGCCCCGGGCCCGCCGCGCCGAAATCCCGCACCAGATGGGCGCTGGTGGCCACCAGGCCTGGGGCCAGGGCAAAGCCGAGGCCGCTCATCATCGCGCCGGGGATGCCCTGACGCAGCAGCACCAGCCCGTCCGGCGGCAGCGCTGCGAGGGGCGTGCCGCCGAGCGCGCCGAAGGGCCCGGTGGCGCAGCCGGCGAAGCCGAGCGAGCCGAGGCCGAGGAGGGTGGCGCGGCGGGGGAGGGGGCCGGGGAGGGGGTGGGGGACCATGCCGCCGAGGCTGCCCGCCATGACCTGAACGCGCCGTGTACAAGTGCGCGCTTTCGCCCGATGGTGATCGGGGCGAAGCTCCCGCCATGCAGCATCGCACCCTCGGCCGCAGCGGGCTCTCCGTCGGGCGGCTCTGCCTCGGCGCCATGATGTTCGGCGGCCAGGCCGACGCGGCGGAGAGCCGCCGGATCATCGCCCGCGCCGCAGAGGCGGGGGTGAACCTGATCGACACGGCGGATGTGTACAATGCCGGCCGGTCCGAGGAGGTGGTGGGCGAGGCGATCGCCGGGCAGCGCGACCGCTGGGTCCTCGCCACCAAGCTCGGCAACCGCATGGGGGAGGGGCCGAACCGCAGCGGCCTCTCGCCGGTCTGGATGCACCGGGCGGTGGAGGGCAGCCTGCGCCGCCTCGGCACCGATCACCTCGACATCCTCTACCTGCACCGCGAGGATCCGGCGACGCCGCTCGAGGTGACCGTGGCGGCGCTGGGCGACCTGATCCGCGCCGGGAAGATCCGGCATTTCGGCGTCTCCAACGTCCGCGCCTGGCGGATCGCGGCGCTTTGCGGGCTGTGCGACCGGATGGGGGTGGACCGGCCGGTGGCCTCCCAGCCGCTCTACAACGCGCTGAACCGGCAGGCGGAGCGGGAGGAACTGCCGGCGGCGGCGGCGCATGGCCTCGGCATCCTGCCCTACAGCCCGCTGGCGCGCGGGGTGCTGGCCGGCAAGTACCGCCCGGGCGAGGCGCCGCCCGAGGGCAGCCGCGCGGCGCGTCAGGACAGGCGGATGCTGGAGGTGGAGTGGCGGCCGGAATCGCTGGAGATCGCGCAGACGATCCGCGCGCACGCCGAGGCGCGGGGCGGCACGGCCGTGAGCTTCGCGATCGCCTGGGTGCTGGCGAACCCGCTGGTGACCGGGACCATACTGGGACCGCGGACGGAGGCGCAGCTGGCGGACTACCTCGCGGCGCTCAACTGGCGATGGAGCGCGGAGGACGAGGCGCTGGTGGAGCGGCTGGTCCCGGCGGGGCATCCTTCCACGCCGGGGTGGAACGACCCGCAATATCCGGTGGAGGGGCGGCCGGTCGGCGGAGGCTGATCGGGGACGGGCCCGGCTGGCGTCGAGCGTCAGGCCATGCCCGCCGCTGTCGCCTGCAGAAAGAGCCGAGCTGGATGAGGGGTCGCCTACGGAGTTCGCCAAGGGCGCTTCTGAGGCGGCTCCATCGGATTGCCACCCGGGCCGCAAGGTGACCTCTCCTTGCCGCTCGCCTCGGCGGCGGCGCGGGCACGGTGCCGCGGCGCGCATGCGGCCATCGCGGGCTTGGCGGGGCGGCCCTGGGCGCCGCAGGATGGGCACCGCAACGACGCTGGCGCCCGCGTGCTCCGCCGCCTTCGCCTCGCCTCCGGCCTGGTGCTGTTCGCCTACCTGGCGTGGCATCTGGGCAATGCTGGGCTCGCTATCGTCTCGCTCGGCACTGCCGATGCCGCGCTGGTGACGGTCTACCCGCTGCTGACCAGCTGGCCGGTCACCGGGGTGCTGCTGGCCGCGCTGCTCACGCACTTCGCCCTCGCGCTCTGG
>DASQVL010000433.1:0-2149 GCA_035640795.1 Crenalkalicoccus sp.
GGACGGCGCCGTGGTGGCGGGCGAGGTGCTCCGCAAGGAGGACTACGCCTGGGGCTATGACGCGCAGGCCGATGACTACAAGGACCTGGTCAAGGCCGGCATCATCGACCCGACCAAGGTGGTGCGCACCGCGCTGCAGGATGCCGCCTCGGTCGCCGCGCTGCTGATCACCACCGAGGCGATGGTGGCCGAGCGGCCGGAGAAGAAGGCCGCGCCGGCGATGCCGGGCGGCGGCGGCATGGGCGACATGGACTTCTGATCCGCCCCGGCGGATTCGCGGCTGATGCGGATCAAGGCGCCGGTCCCCCGGCGGCGTAGCCTGCCACCCGGCTTGCGGCGCCGGGCGGCCGGGCGCCGGCCGCGGAGGAGAGTGATACCGGTGTGCGTTTGTGTTGACACACAAACGCCCTCCAGCACCGGTACGGCCTCCGGCCGCTTGGCTGCGCGGCATTTGCCGCGGCGGCCATTCGGCCGCTCAGCCTGCTTCGCAGGCTGGACAAGTCAGGATCTATGCAGGGTGGTATGACATGGGACTGAAGGACATCCTGGTCCACCTTGACGCGACGGAGCGGGCCCTGGTCCGGCTCGACCTGGCGATCGACCTCGCGCGCACCCACGAGGCCCGCCTCACGGGGCTGTACGTCGTGGATCTGACGCCGCCGGCCATGGCGCTCGGCGCCGAGGGGGTTGGCGGCGGTGTCGCCGTCGCCGCCGTCTTCGAGAAGATGCGCCAGGACGCCCTCGCGGAGGCGGCCGAAGTGGAGACCGTGTTCCGCGAGCGGCTGCGGCTCGAGAACGTGTCCGGGAGCTGGTCCCTGATGGAGGGGATCACCTCCGCAGAGGTCGCGGCCCGCACGCGCTACTCCGACCTCGCCATCCTTGGCCAGGTGGATCCCGACGGCGACGCGCCCGGCCCCGGCGCGACGGTGGAGGAGACGCTGTTCAGCTCAGGCCGGCCGGTCATCGTGGTCCCCTTCGCCGGACGGTTTCCGACCGTGGGCCGCAACGTGATCGTCGGCTGGACCCCGAGCCGCGAGGCGGCGCGCGCGCTCAACGACGCGCTGCCGATCCTCGCGCGGGCGGAATCGAATTCGGTGGTCACCGTGGAGACCGACCCGCGCGCCCAGCTCCCGCTCGAGGCGACGCCGGCGAACGCCGCGGCCGCCCATCTCGACCGGCACGAGATCGGCGCCGCCGTGGAGCGCCTCGTCGCCGCCGAGATCAGCGTCGGCGACGCCCTGCTCAACCACGCCACGGACAAGAGCGCCGACCTGCTCGTCGTCGGGGCCTACAGCCACTCGCGCCTGCGTGAGATCGTGCTGGGCGGGGTGACCCGGACCCTGCTCCGGCAGATGACGCTCCCCGTGCTGATGTCGCATTGAGCCGCGCCGCGCACAGGCCCGCCCGCGGCGGCGGCGCGATCCGCCGCCGCGATACTGACGATGGTCAAGGCGCTGGCCCTCCCGCGGTGCTTCGGTGCGCCCAAGGGTCGCCCGCCGGGGCCGCCCGCCCCATCCAGCGGCACCGGGTGGTGCCCTGGCCGCCAGCAGGAGAAGAACACCATGTCGGAACTCATCGTCGTCGGCTTCGACAGCCCGGACGAGGCGGATCGTGTCCTGGCGGAGCTCCAGCGGATGCAGAAGGAGTATCTGGTGGACCTGGAGGACGCCGTGATCGTGGTCCGCGAGCCGGACGGCAGGCTGCGGGTCAAGCAGAGCGTGGACCTGGTCGGCGCCGGCGCCGCCTCGGGTGCCCTCTGGGGCTCCATGTGGGGCACGCTGGTCGGCCTGCTGTTCCTGAACCCGCTCATCGGCCTGGCCACCGGCGCCGCGCTCGGGGCGGGGGCGGGGGCGCTGTCGGGCGCCCTCGCGGATTACGGCATTGATGACGACTTCATCCGCGAGTTGGGGCAGACCCTGCAGCCGGGCACCTCGGCGCTCTTCGTGCTGGTGCGCAAGATCCAGCCGGAGAAGGTGCTGGCGGAGCTGTCGCGCTTCCGTGCCCGCGTGATCCGCACCTCGCTCTCGCCCGAGCAGGAGGCGCGCCTGCGGGCCGCGCTTTCCGGCGGCGCGGTCGGACTGCCCGGCAGTGCCGGCGCCGGCGGCGCACCCGCGGCGAACGACCCGGCAGCGGGCGGCGCGACGCGGGT
>DASQVL010000434.1:0-2470 GCA_035640795.1 Crenalkalicoccus sp.
GCCGAGCTGGTCGCCGCGCTGCCGAGCCCGCGCCGCCCGGCGCGGGAGTGATGCCGGCGTGCGTTCGTGCTGACGCACAAGCGCCCTCGGGCGCTGGCGCGGCCTCCGGCCGCCTGGCCCTAGCACCATTTTCCTGGGCGCCATGTTCCTGATCGCATGTCCCGCGGCGAACCGCGCATACTTCGCCCGGACATGCTCCAGGCGGCATTTGCCGCGGCGGCCATTCGGCCGCTCGGCCTGCTTCGGAGGCTGCAAGTCAGATTTATGCAGGGCGGTATGAGCGTGCGGCGGCTCGGGCTGCTGCTGGCGCTGCTGGCGCTGCCGGCGGCGGCGCAGCAGGAGGCGCCGGCCCCGGAGCCGGAGGCCCCCTCCGCCGGCGAGTGGGTGCCGAAGCGCGCCGCGCGGCTGCAGCTGCTCGACAAGGTCACGGCGCGCGTCTCGGTCGTGGCGGCGCAGGTGGACCAGCCGACGCGATTCGGCGCGCTGACCATCCTGGTGCGCGCCTGCGACGCGCGGCCGCCCGACGAGGTGCCGGATGCCGCCGCCTGGATGAGCATCACCGATGCGCGGCGCGATCCGGCGCGGGCCGAGGTGTTCCACGGGTGGATGTTCGCGAACGCGCCGGGCGTGCACATGCTGGAGCACCCGGTCTATGACGTGCGGGTGCTGGAGTGCAGGTGAGTCTGGTCGCGCCCGGCGCGCGCGTCGAGCGTCGGGCCGCGCCAGGGAAAGGAAGCGAGGCACCATCCCGCCCGCGCCGCGCCCGCGCCGCTATCGGGCGCCGCTCACCATCTGAGGTCGAGCCAGGAGAGATGCCCGCCCTTGCCCGCGCCGGTGTCGAGGAACACCGCGCGGCCGCCGGGCGGCGAGACCTGCACCAGGGGCCGCCCATTGGTCGAGCGGCGGTCATGGCCGCAGAAGACGGTGATCCCCTCCGGGATGCGCTCCACCCAGTCGTAGCGGCGCTCCGGGTAGCCGTCCGGGCGCAGCCGGCCGGTCACCTGGCCGAACAGCGCGCGGGAGACCAGCGGGTCCGGCTTCTCCGCGCCGGCACGGGCGGGCGGCGCCTCCTCCAGCATGCGCGGATGCCAGCCGCCATGCACGAAGCACCAGGAGCCGAGGCGGAGCCAGGCCGGCGCCACGGCGGTCTCGGCCATGGCGCGCCCCGCCAGCGCCGCGCCATCCGGCGCCTCGGCGAGCTGCCGCAGGGTGACACCGAGGCCCTCCGCGGCGATCGCCACGCGCTGCCCCGCGAGCGCGCGGCGCAGCTTGTGGTCATGATTGCCGAGCAGGAAGCGGCCGGCGCCGGCATCCAGCAGCGCGAACATGGCGCGCAGCACGCCGGGCGAATCGGGGCCGTAATCCGTCAGGTCGCCGAGCTGCAGCAGGAACAGCCGCTCCGCCTCCGCCCCCGCAGCCGCATGGGTGAAGGCGCGCGCATCGCCGTGCACGTCGCCGACCACGCGGAGACCCTGGAAGCCGCGCGCGGCGAGTCCGGCCGCCTCCGCCGGCAGGCTCACTCCGCGGCCTGGCGCAGCGCGGCCCAGGCGGCGAGCGCGCGGCGCCGCCCCTCCGCATGGTCCACGACCGGGCGCGGATAGTCGCGGCCGAGCACGATGCCTGCCTGGCGCAGCACCGCCTCCGGAGCCTCCCAGGGCCGGTGCAGGAAGCGGTCGGGCAGGCGGGCGAGCTCGGGCACGAAGCGGCGGACGTAGCTTCCGGCCGGGTCGAATTTCTCGCCCTGCAGCACCGGGTTGAACACGCGGAAATAGGGCGCGACATCGGTGCCGCAGCCGGCGATCCACTGCCAGGACGCGCTGTTGGAGGCAAGGTCCGCATCCACCAGCGTGTCCCAGAACCAGGCCGCGCCATCCTGCCAGGGCTGCAGCAGGTGCTTCACCAGGACGCTCGCGGCGATCATGCGCACCCGGTTGTGCATCCAGCCGAGCCGCCAGAGCTGGCGCATCCCCGCATCCACGATCGGGTAGCCCGTTGCGCCGCGCTGCCAGGCCCGGAGCAGCGCGGCGTCCGGCGCGTAGGGGAAGTCCGCGAAGGCGTCGCGCAGCGGCTGCTCCGGCAATTCCGGCCGGTGGAACAGCAGGTGGTAGGAGAATTCCCGCCAGAGGATCTCCGAGAGGAAGGGCCAGGCCGCCCGGCGGTCGCCCTCCGTGGCCTGCAGCGCGGCGTGCCAGACCTGGCGCGGCGAGATCTCGCCCCAGCGGAGATGCGGCGAGAGGCCGGAGGAGCCTTCGATCCCGGGGTCGTTGCGCGCCGTCGCGTAATCGCGCAGGCCGCGCGCCAGGAAGCGCGCGAGCCGCGCCGCCGCCCCCGCCTCGCCCGGCGTCCAGAGCGTGGGGAAGGCGGCAGCCCAGTCCGGCTCGCCCGGCACGGGGTAGAGTCCGAGCGCGTCCAGCTTCTCGCCCGCCGGCGCGCCCGGCACGCCGCGCAGCCGCGCGGGCGGCACGAGGGG
>DASQVL010000435.1:0-5437 GCA_035640795.1 Crenalkalicoccus sp.
CGGCCGCGGCCAGGCCCTATCTGCGGCCGCCTTGGCCCATGGCGGCCTTAGCTCAGTTGGTAGAGCGCCAGGTTGTGGTCCTGGATGTCACGGGTTCGAGTCCCGTAGGTCGCCCCAGCCGCCCCGGCGTCATCCCCGCCCTTCCGCCGTCAGTGCCCGCCGCACCGCGGGACGTTCCGCCATCCGCCGCCGGTGGGCGAGCACGCGAGGGAAGCGCGCCGGGTCCACGCCGTCCCCCTCGATCCACTCGGCCAGGGTGAACAGGTAGGGGTCGCTGATCGTGTAGCGGGTGCCCGTCACCCAGGGGCCCTCCGGCAGGGCCTGCTCGACCAGCGCCCAGCAGGCGCCGACCGAGTCCGGCACCTTGCGCCGCATCGCCTCGATCGCCGCCGGGTCGTCCGCCCAGCGATAGCCGCGCATGCGGTGCGCGTGCGCCACGTGCAGCGTCGCGCAGAGATAGGCGTTGAAGGCCTGCACTTCGGCGAAGGCAAAGGGATCGTCGAGCGGCGCCAGGCCGGCCTCGGGAAAGCGCTGCGCGACATAGGCCAGCAGCGCCGGCGTCTCGGTCAGCACGCCGCGCTCGGTCACCAGCGTGGGCACGCGGCCCTTCGGGTTCACCGTGAGATATTCGGCGCTCCGCTGCTCCTCCCGCGCGAAGTCGATGCGGCGGAGGGTGAAGTCGGCACCCGCTTCCTCCAGCGCGATATGGGTCGCCAGCGCGCAGGTGTTCGGCGTCCAGTAGAGGGTCAGCATCGCCGTCGCGGCCTCCTCGGGACGGGCAGCCTAAAGCGGATCGCGGACGGGCGTGAACGCCCGGGAGCGTGAATCCGCCCCTTGGTCAAATGGTCAGAGGGGCTTCCGCGAGCAGAAACCACGGCGGAGGCGCGCGGCGAGGCCCGGCCGGAGGGCTGCCCCGGGCCGGGATCATGGCGGCCGGCGGTGCTAGGCTGGGGCGTTCAAGGGGGGAGCGCATCGCATGCAGCTGGAGCTCGGGGGCCGCGCCGCCGTCATCACCGGCGGCTCGAAGGGGCTCGGCCTCGCCATGGCGCGGGCCTTCGCCGAGGCAGGCGGCCATGTGGCGATCGTCGCCCGCGGAGCGGAGGCTCTCGGCGCCGCCGAGGCCGCGATCCGCGCCGCCGCGCCCGCGGCGAAGGTCGCCGCCATCGCCGCCGACATCGCCACCGCCGAGGGCTGCGCCCGCGCCTTCGCCGAGGCGGAGCGCGCGCTCGGCCAGGTGGACATCCTGGTGAACAATGCCGGGACGAGCCAGCGCGGGCCCTTCCTGGAGGTGGAGGACGCGCTCTGGCAGCATGATCTCGACCTCAAGCTGTTCGCGGCGATCCGGCTGGCGCGGCTCGCGCTGCCGGGGATGCAGGCGCGCCGCTGGGGGCGGATCCTCAACGTGCTGAACATCGGCGCCAAGGCGCCGCCGGCGGAGGGCGCGCCGACTGCCGTCTCCCGCGCCGCCGGCCTGGCGCTGACCAAGGTGCTGGCGAACGAAGGCGCGAAGCACAACGTGCTGGTGAACGCACTGCTGGTCGGCATCATCGAGAGCGACCAGTGGGTCCGCCGCCACGCCCAGGAGAAGCGCAACGTGACCTGGGAGGAGTGGAAGGCGGAGATGGGCCGGCCGGTGCCGCTCGGGCGGCTCGGCAGGCCGGAGGAGTTTGCCGCGCTGGCGCTGTTCCTCTGCACGGAGGCGGGGGGGTATGTGACGGGAACGGCGATCAACGTGGATGGGGGGCGGAGCCCGGTCGTCTGAAGCTGGGGGGCGGGCCCCGGCTTCCGGCGAGCACGGCCCGCCTTGGGCCGCCCACGCCTTACCCCGCTGGCCGCTCCTTCCGCCGCCGCCCGCGCAGCGGAAACACGTCCACCGGCCCGCCAAGCCCCGCGCCAAGCTCCGACAGATCACCCGCCTGCGCCTCGCCCGGCGCCACCGGGCTTTCCACGCTGCCGGCCGGCGGGTCCTCCCCCCGCGTCGGCCCAGTGCGCTGCTGGCCGGTGCGCTGCTGGCTGCGCTCGGCATGGGGACGCGTGTCGCGCTGCGGCGGCGCGTCCTCGCGCTCCGGCTGCTGGCCGATTCGCCTGTCCACCGGCTGGTCGCCCATCTCGCTCTCCCCTGTCCCGGAGCAGAGCCAACGCCCCGCCCCGCACGAGGATGCGTTCAACGCCGCTGGCGGAACGCCGAGACCACCGCCGCAAGCAGCGTCGCCGCATGCCAGGCCCGCAGCCGCAGCGGTGCCGCATCTCCCGACGCCCGGGCCCGCCGCTCCCGCCGCCGCGGAGGCGGCGGCACCGCGGCCGCTTCCGCCGCCGGCGTCTCCCGCCTGAGGCCGGCCCAGACGCGGGTGAATTCCGCGCCCAGCAGGAAGATCTGCGCCGAGTAGTAGATCCACAGCAGCACGACCATCAGCGCGCCCGCCGCGCCGTAGCTGGAGGCGATGGCCGACGAGCCGATGTACCAGCCGATCAGCGACTTCCCCACGGTGAACAGGAAGGCGGTGACCAGCGCACCGACGCCGACATCCCGCCAGGCCAGCTGCCGGTCCGGCAGGATCTTGTAGATGGCCGCGAACAGCGCGGCGACGGTGAGGAAGGAGACGGTGAAATTGCCCAGCGCGAGCATGCGCGGCACCCCCGGCAGCAGCCGGTTCGTCCAGGTCGCGAGCGCCGCGACGGCAGCGCTCGCCAACAGGGAGGCGAGCAGCAGGAAGCCGGTGGCCGCGACCAGGCCGAAGGCGATCGCCCTGTTGCGCAGGATGACGGTGATGGTGCCGCCGGGCGGTGGCGCGGCGCGCCAGATCGCGTTCAGCGCGGATTGCAGCTCGCTGAACACGCCGCTCGCGGTCAGCAGCAGCGTCACCACGCCGACCACCGCGGCGATGGAGCCGGTGATGCGGTTGCCCGCGCTCGCCACCAGCGCTTGCACGGCCTCCGCGCCCTCCGGGCCGAGCAGCCCGCGCAGCTCCCCGGCGATCGCGCCCTGCACCGCATCCTCGCCGAACACCAGGCCGGCGATGGCGGTGGCGATCACCAGCAGCGGCGGCAGCGAGAACAGCGTGTAGTAGGCGATGGCCGCGCCGCGGCTCGGCGCGTCGTCCTCGAAATAGCCCACGACCGTTGCGCAGACGAGTTCCCACGCCTTCCGCGCGTAACGCATGGCCGTTGCCTCCGCCGGCAGAACGGAGGCGGCGGGGCAGGGTTGCCGCGCGGAGGCTCAGGCCACGACCAGCCGCCCGCCCTCGATGCGCAGCGCGCGGCGGTGATACTGCGCGACCTCCGGGCGGTGGGCGATGGAGACCAGCGTCGTCCCCGGCAGCCGCTCGCGCAGCAGGGTGTAGAAGCGCGCCTCCGCCTCCGGATCCAGGCTCGCCGTCGCCTCGTCCAGGAACAGCCAGTCGGGGCGCAGCAGCAGGGCGCGGGCCAGCGCCACGCGCTGCTGCTCCCCTCCGGAAAGCCGCTGCGCCCAGTTATCCGCCTCGTCCAGCCGCGGCAGCAGGTGGCCGAGCCCGGCATCCTCGAGCGCCGCGCGCACCGCTGCGTCCTCGCACTCCGCCGCATCGCGCGGGTAGCAGACGGCGCGGCGGAGCGTGCCGAGCGGCAGGTAGGGCCGCTGCGGCAGGAACAGCGCCTGCGCCCCGGCCGGGATGGCGACGCGCCCGCGGCCGAAGGGCCAGATGCCGGCGATGGCACGGAACAGCGTGGACTTGCCGCTGCCGGAAGGTCCCGCGATCAGCACCGCCTCGCCTGGCGCGATCCGCGCCTCGGCCTCGCGCAGCAGCACCCGGCCATCCGGCAGGCCGAGCGTCACCTGCTCGAGCGCCAGGTCGGGCCGCTTCTCCTGCGCCGCCTGCACACCCTCGCCCCGTTCCGCCGCGTGCCGCGCCGCCTCGACGGCGCCGGTGAAGCCCACCAGCCGCAGCACCGTCGCGCGCCATTCCGTCAGGTTGGAGTAGTTGTCCACGAACCAGGAGAGTGCGCCCTGGACATTGCCGAAGGCCGAGGCCGTCTGGGTCAGCCCGCCGAGCGGAATGGCGCCGCCGAAATAGGAGGGTGCCGCAACCACGAAGGGAAAGACCACCGCCACCTGGGTGTAGCCCGCGGTGAAGAAGGTCAGGCGCTTGGTGGCGACCATGATGCCCCACCAATTCTCCATCACCGCGCGGAAGCGGTCGAGCAGCCCCGCCTTCTCATCCGCCTCGCCCCCGTAGAGCGCAACCCCCTCGGCATTCTCGCGCAGCCGCACCAGGGTGTAGCGGAAATCCGCCTCCACCCGCTGCTGGTTGTAGTTGAGCGCGATCAACGGTCGCCCCACCAGGTGGGCGAGCGCGGTGCCGAGCGCCGCGTAGATCAGCGCCACCCAGACCATGTAGCCCGGGATGTCCAGGCCGAGCACCATCAGCGGCCCGGACAGCCCCCACAGCACGAAGACGAAGCTCAGCAGCGTGACCACGGCGTTCATCAGGCCGAGGCCGAGGGCGAGGGTGTTGTCCACGAAGAAGCGGACATCCTCGGCGATGCGCTGGTCCGGGTTGTCCGTCCCCGCATCGGTCAGGCCGATGCGGTAATAGGCCCGCCCGGAGAGCCAGCGGTCGAGGAATTCCCGCGTCAGCCAGCGCCGCCAGCGGATCTGCAGCGCCTGGCGCAGATAGAGCTGGTAGACCGCGACCAGGATGTAGAGCGCGGCGACGAAGACGAAGCCCGGCATCGGCCCGACCTCCGTCTGGCGCCACCAGAACAGCAGCTGCCAGAAGGCGCCGCCGTCTTTGGCCTGGAGCGCGTTGAAGAATTCCCGGTTCCAGTAGCTGAGCAGCACGTTCATGCCGACCAGCGACAGGTTGAGCGCCACGACGACGCCGAGCAGGAAGCGCGCGCGCCAGCGCTCCTCGCTCCGCCAATACGGGCCGGCGAGGCGCCAGGCATCCTGCAGGAAGGGGACGATGCGCCGCATCCGCGGCCTCCTTGTGCAAGGCGCGCGGCGGGTCAGTGCCGCAGCGCGGCGTCCAGCGCGGCGAGCCAGGCTTCCACGCGCCGGCGGTTCACGCCGAGATCGGACCAGCCGAACAGGCTGCGCGAATAGAGGAAGAGCCCCGTCCCGGCGGGGCCGGAGGTGACCTCCGCCGCGACAATGTCGGGGAAGTTGAGGAGGGCGGAGCGCACCACCCATTGCGCCTGGCGCCGCTCCGGCCAATCGGCCCGCGGGTAGGTGCGGGGGAAGGACTGCGCCACGCGGAGCAGCGCGGCCCAGGCCGCCTCGGGCTCCGCCGGCAGGGGTGGGACGGGGAGGTCGGCGCCGGGGAAACCGGGCGGCGCGGCGAGGCAGGTGTTCGGGCTGCGCGGCCGGACCAGCGCGGCGAAGTCCACCGGCTCGGCCGGCGGCAGGCCGCCGGCGCCGCGGGAGAGGAGCGCGCCCAGGGGCATGCCCGCCAGCACGGCG
>DASQVL010000436.1:0-4027 GCA_035640795.1 Crenalkalicoccus sp.
CTCCGCCAGCAGGGTCTTGACCAGCCAGGAGCCCTGGGTGCCGCAGGTCAGGGTGAACTTGCCGTTTGCCGCATCGTATTCGGCAAGCGCGGCGCGGCCCTCCATGCTGGCCGCGACCACGCGGTTGTTCACCACCGTCAGCCGCGTGACATGCGCCGCCTGCTGCACCAGCGCCTCGGCCTTCGCCTTGTCGCCGGTCTCCCAGTCGAAGGCGATGTTGTTCGCGATGTCGTCCCAGACCAGCGCCGCCCCCGGCTCATGCGCCGTGGCGAGGTCGGTCGAGGAGGGCAGGATGTCGTACTCCACCTCCACCGCCTCCGCGCCGTCGCGCGCCGCCTTGGCGTTCTCCGCCACGATGAAGGCGACCGGGTCGCCCACGAAGCGCACGCGGTCCTCGGCCAGCGCGCCGCGCGGCGTGCTGGCGCGCTCCGTGCCGTCGCTGTTCTGGAGGGGGATGACGCAGGGGATCTCGCCCAGCCCCTCCTCCTTCCACTCCCGCGCGGTCAGCACGGCGAGCACGCCCGGGACGGCGAGGGCCGGGGCGGTGTCGATCGAAACGATCCGCGCCGCGGCGTGCGGGCTGCGCAGCACCACGCCATGCGCGGCATCGGCGCGCACCGCGATATCGTCCGTGTAGCGGCCGCCACCCTTCAGCAGGCGCGGATCCTCGATGCGGCGCAGCGGCTGGCTGAGACCGAACTTGGCCATGTCGTTCCTCGTCCCGGGTTTCGACCCATCATCCGACGCGGGCGGCCCGGAGGGGAAGGGGGGGCCGCACGTCCTATTCGGCGGGGCTCCGCGCCCCCTCCGGCGCCCGCCCGCGCACGCCGTGGCGGAGCCAGCCCTTCACCCGCTCCCGCAGCCCCTGGAAGGTCACGTAGAGCATGGGCACCATGAAGATGCCGATCATGGAGGCGGCGAGCATGCCGCCGAAGACCGGCGTGCCGACGGCGCGGCGGGAGAGCATGGCCGCCCCCGTTGCCGTCACCAGCGGCACCAGGCCGAGCACGAAGGCGATCGAGGTCATCATCACCGCCCGGAAGCGGAGCCGCGCCCCCTCGATCGCCGCGTCGCGGATGGAACGGCCCCGGTGCTCCCGCGCCTCCTTGGCGAATTCCACGATCAGGATGCCGTTCTTGGCGGCCAGCGCGATCAGCACGACCAGCCCGATCTGCGCATAGACGTCGAGCGAGAGCCCGGCGACCAGGATCGCGAGGAAGCTGCCGATGCCGCCCACCGTGACCGAGAGCAGGACGGGGACCGGAATGGTCCAGCTCTCGTAGAGCGCCACCAGGAAGAGGTAAGCGAACAGCACGGCGAGTGCCACGAGTGTTCCGGTCTGGCCGGAGGCCGCCTTCTCCTGGTACGCCGTGCCGGTCCATTCATAGCCATAGCCCGCCGGCAGCACGCGGCGGGAGATCTCGTCCATCGCCGCCAGCGCGTCGCCCGAGGAGACGCCCGGCTTCGCGGAGCCGTTGATCGTCAGGCTCCGGTAGTTGTTGTAGCGCTGGATGGTCTGGGGTCCGACCACCACGCGGACATCGGCGAAGGCGCGCAGCGGCACCATTTCGCCCCGCACGTTCTTCACGCGGACGCGCCAGATGTCCGGGATGTCGTCGCGGTCCGGCGCCTCGGCCTGGACGTTGACCTGCCAGACGCGCCCGAACAGGTTGAAGTCGTTCACGTAGTAGCCGCCGAGGGTCGCCTGCAGCGCGGTGAAGATGTCGCTGATCCGGATCCCCAATGCCTGCGCCTTGTCGCGGTCCACATCCAGGTAGAGCGAGGGCGTGGTCGCGGCGAAGGTGGAGAAGATGGCGGAAAGCCGCGGATCCTGGTTGGCGGCGACCACCAGGCCCAGCATGGCGCTGCCGAGCTCGGCCGGCTCGCGGCCGAGATAGTCCTCGAGCTGATACTCGAAGCCGCCGCCGGTGCCGAGGCCGATGATGGGCGGGATGTTGAAGGCGAAGACATTGGCGACGCGGATGCCCTGTGCCGCGCCGAACACCCGGCCGATCGCCGCGAAGACGCTGTCCTGGGTCGCCGTCCGGTCGGCGAAGGGCTTCATGCGCGCCACGACGAAGGCGGAGTTGGACTGCGCGCCGCCGTCGATCAGCGAGAAGCCGATGATCGAGAGCACGTGGTCGATCGCGGTGTTCGACTTGAGGATCGCCTCCACCTGCTTCGCCGCCTCGCTGGTGCGGGCGACCGAGGCGCCCTGCGGCAGCTGCATCTGCACGAAGAAGGCGCCCTGGTCCTCCTGCGGCAGGAAGCCGGAGGGGGTGCGGCCGGCGACGGTGTAGACGCCGAAGGCGAAGCCCGCTGTCAGCAGCAGGGAAAGCGCGGCAACGCGCACCAGCCTCCGCACCACCGCCGCATAGCCGTCCCGCACCTTGTCGATGCCGCGCAGCACGTACTTGATCGGCCCGCGCCGCTTCCCATGGCTCGGCCGCAGCACCAGCGCGCAGAGGGCGGGGGAGAGCGTCAGCGCATTGATCGCCGAGATCACCATGGAGACGCTGATGGTGACCGCGAACTGGCGGAACAGCACGCCGGAGACGCCCGGGATGAAGGCGACGGGCACGAAGACCGAGAGCAGCACAAGGGTGATCGCGATGATCGGCGCGGTGATCTCTCCCATCGCCTGCTTCACCGCCTGCTGGGGCGAGAGCTCGGGGTGCTCCTCCATCACCCGCTCGACATTCTCCACCACCACGATGGCATCGTCCACCACGATGCCGATGGCGAGGACGAGGGCGAGCAGCGAGACGGTGTTCGCCGTGAAGCCGATCATCAGCAGCACGGCGAAGGCGCCGATCAGGCTGACCGGCACGGCGACGGTCGGGATGATGGTGGCGCGCAGGCTGCCGAGGAACAGGTAGACGACGATTACCACCAGCACGAAGGCCTCGAGCAGCGTCTTCAGCACCTCGCGGATCGTGTCCGTCACGAATTGCGAGGTGTCGTAGACCACCAGGTGCTTCATCCCCGGGGGGAAGCGCTCCGAGAGCTGGTCGAGCGTCGTGCGGATGGTGTTGGAGACCTGGACGGCATTCGCACCGGGCGAGAGATAGATTCCCATGGAGACGTTGGGCCTGCCGTCCAGCCGCGCCTCGATGTCCAGGGTAGTCGCGCCGAGCTCGACCCGCGCGACGTCGCGGACGCGCAGCACGGAGCCGTCCGGGTTGGCGCGGACAATGATGTCCCCGAACTGCTCGGGCGTGATCAGGCGGCCCTGGGTCTGGATGTTGAACTGGAATTGCTGTTCGTCGGAGATCGGCCGGGCGCCGATCCGCCCGACCGCCGCCTGCACGTTCTGCGCCTGGATCGCCTGAATGATGTCGGAGGGGGTGACGTTCAGGCTGGTCAGCCGGTCCAGCTGGAACCAGACCCGCATGGAGTAGTCGAGGGCGGGGAACAGCGTCACCTGGCCGACGCCCGGGATGCGGGCGATGGTGTCCAGCACGTTGATCGTGACATAGTTCGAGAGGAAGAGCGGCGTCTGCGCCCCGGTCTCCGAGTAGTAGGAGACGAAGGCGAGCACGGCGGAGGACTGCTTGCGCACCGTGACGCCGTTGCGCTGCACCTCCTGCGGCAGGCGGGCAAGCGCCGCCTGCACCCGGTTGTTCACGTTGACCGTGTTGATGTCCGGGTTCGTTCCCAGCGCGAAGGTGACGTTCAGCTGGTAGCTGCCGTCATTGGCGCTGTTCGACCGCATGTAGAGCATGCGGTCGGCGCCGTTCACCGCGCTCTCGATCGGCTGCGCGACCGTCGCCTCCACCACCGCGGCCGAGGCGCCGGGGTAGCGGGTGATCACCGCGACCTGCGGCGGGACGATGTCCGGGAACTGGCTGACCGGGATGGAGAAGATCGCCAGCAGCCCAGCCAGCGTCATCACGATGGAGATGACGATGGCGAGGCGCGGGCGGTCGACGAAGACGCCGGAGAGCATGGCTCAGCCCTGCCGGCCGGGCGTGCTGGCGGCGGGCTGCGTCGGCCGCGTGCCGGCGGCGGGCGCGGCACCCGGTGC
>DASQVL010000437.1:0-3123 GCA_035640795.1 Crenalkalicoccus sp.
GCGGAGCTCGCCCGTCTGCGCCCGCACGCCGGCGGCGAGCGCGGCGGCGAGCCCACCGAGCAGCGTGCGGCGGGCGAGGGCAGGCATGGGCGGTCTCCGGGCGGGTCGGCGCGGATACTCCCGAGCGGCGGCGCCGCTGGCAACCCCGCGCCGCCGCCGTCTCGCGTGCGCACCGGCCCTGCGCTTGACGCCCCGCGGGGCGGCCCCAAGGCTGCGCCGCACGCCGAGGAGACCCGCATGTCCGCGCTGCCCGACCGCATGACCTACATCGCGCACGGCTCCGGCGGCGGGCCGGAGGTGCTGGTGCCTGCCGAGGGCCCGGTGCCCCGGCCGAAGCCGGACGAGGTGCTGATCCGGGTCGAGGCCGCGGGGGTGAACCGGCCGGACATCCAGCAGCGCGCCGGCCACTACCCGCCGCCCCCCGGCGCCTCCCCCATCCTGGGGCTGGAGGCGGCGGGCGAGGTGGTGGAGGCGGGGCCGGAGGCTGCGCCCTGGCGCGTCGGCGACCGGGTCTGCGCACTGACCAATGGCGGCGCCTATGCCGAGTACTGCGTCGCCCCCGCCCCGCAATGCCTGCCCTGGCCGCGCGGCTACGACGCGATCCGGGCCGCCGCGCTGCCCGAGACCTGCTTCACCGTCTGGGCGAACCTGTTCGGCCATGGCCGGCTGGCCGCGGGCGAGACGGTGCTGATCCACGGCGGCACCTCCGGCATCGGCGTCACCGCCATCCAGCTCGCCAAGGCCTTTGGCGCCCGCGTCTTCGCCACCGCCGGCAGCCCGGCCAAGTGCCGGGCCTGCCTCGATCTCGGCGCCGACGCGGCGATCAACTACCGGGACCAGGACTTCGTCGCGGAGGTGAAGCGGCTGACCGGGGGCGCGCTGGCGGACGTGGTGCTGGACATGGTCGGCGGCCCCTACTTCCAGCGGAACCTGCGCTGCCTGCGCACGGACGGGCGCCTGGTGCTGATCGCCATGCTCGGTGGCAACGAGGCCGAGCAGGTGGACATCCGCCCCATCATGCTGCGGCGGCTGACGGTGACGGGCAGCACCATGCGGCCGCGGACCACGGCGCAGAAGGGCGCGATCGCCGCCGAGCTGCGCGCCAGGGTCTGGCCGCTGCTGGAGGAGGGGCGCTGCGGCCCGGTGATCCACGAGGTCTTCCCGCTCGATCAGGCCGCGGCGGCGCACCGGCTGATGGAGAGCAGCGCGCATATCGGCAAGATCATGCTGCGGGTGGCGGGCTGACGGCAGCGCGCGTTCGTGGCGACGCACGAACGCCGGGACGCAGGCGACACGTCGCGCAGGGTGCCCGGCGCCATGAGCGCGTCGCCGCGCCCGCTCGCCGGGCTGCGCTACCTCGCCGTCTCGGTGCTGCTGTTCGGCGGCATCTGGCCGGTCACGCGCGATGCCTTCCAGCACGGGGCGACGCCGCTCTGGTTCGCGCTGGCCCGGGCGGGGCTGGCGGCGCTGGTGGCGACGCTGCTGCTCGGGGCGCTCGGCCGGCTGCGCCTGCCGGGGCGGGCGGACTGGCCGGCGGTGGCGGCGATCGGGCTGCTGCAGCTCGGCGGCTTCTTCGCGCTGACCCACCTCGCGCTGGACCGCATTCCGGCGGGGCGGACCGCCATCCTTTCGAACGTCACGATCTTCTGGCTGGTGCCGCTTTCGGCGCTGGTGCTGGGGGAGCGGATGGCCCCGAGGCACTGGGCGGCGGCGGCGCTCGGCCTGGCCGGCGTCACGGTGCTGATGTCGCCGTGGCGGATCGCCCCCGGGGCGGGGCAGCTGCTGGGCTATGGGCTGCTGCTGCTGGCGAGCCTGGCCTGGAGCCTGGCGATCCTGGCGACGCGCCGCTACCCGCCGCGCCGGCCGGTCTTCGAGCTGCTGCCCTGGTGCTTCGCGCTTGGCGCGCTGCTGATCGCGCCGCTGGCACTGTTGCAAGAGCCGGCGGGGGGGATCGGACGGGGGGCGGTGTGGCAGGCGCTGTTCATTGGCGGCGTGGCAGCGCCGATCGGCACCTGGGCCACGATCGAGGCGGGGCGGCAGCTTTCCGGGCTGCTCGCCTCCGTGGGGTTCCTGGTGATCCCGGCCTTCGGGGTGGTGCTGTCCAATCTGTGGCTGGGGGAGCCACTGGGGTGGGATGTGGTGGCAGGGGGCGCGCTGATCCTTGCAAGTGTCGCGGTGGCTGCAAGGGCGTGAGGGCCCGGCCTCGCTGGCGGCCCTGCTTTCAGCCGAACAGGGAAACAGCTTGGCCGGGCTGGTCGCAGGCGGCGAGGGCAAGCGCACAGGGAAAAGGAGCAAAAGAAGGTAGGAGGGGGTTTGGGGGGGAGTTCCCTCCCTCCCCCAAGGGCAGCCCACGCCCCCTCAGCTCGCCGCCGCCAGCGCCGCCTCCGCCGCAAACCCCAGGCACGCCTCCAGCGCCGCCCGCAACCGCCGCAGGTTGCGGTGCCGCGCGAAGCTCCGCCGCAGCGCCTCCCGCGCCTCCGGCTCCAGCTCCGGCAGGTCGCTCGCCAGGCAGCCGAGATCCTCCGCGATGCCGGACAGCAGCCCCGCCAGCACCCCGTCGAAGGCCGAGGCCGGCGGCGGCGCCACCTCATGCACCGAGAGCCGGGAGAGCAGCGTCGCCGGAATCCCCCGCGTCTCGTTCGCTGCCATGATCCAGACGGCGTGGCGGAGATCCGCCGTGGTGCGCAGGCATTCGTCGAACCAGGCCGCCGCGCTCTCCGGCTCGATCATCGCGAGCAGCGTGTCGTGCACCCGGCCGTTGGTCTCCCGCTGGCCGCCGGCCTTGTCGGCCTCGTCCAGGAACAGCACCGGGTTGGGGGCGCCGAGGCGGGCCATCTCGGCAACCGGCCAGGCCGGGGTCGCGGCGCTCCAGCCCCGCGCCGTGCCCTGCAGGCAGCGATTATCCGTGGCCCCGCCCAGGTTCAGCGCGGCGAAGGGCAGGTCCAGCGCGTGGGCTACGCGCCGCGCGAACCAGGTCTTCCCCACCCCCGGCGGGCCGACCAGCAGCATGGGCCGGAGGCGCGGGGAGGGCCGGCCGGCATGCGCGGCGAGCGCCAGGGTCCGGCGGATCTCGGCGAGCGGCGCGGCGAAGGCCGGCGCCGCCTCGGCCAGCGCGCGCAGCCG
>DASQVL010000438.1:0-5947 GCA_035640795.1 Crenalkalicoccus sp.
CGCGGCGGATCGGATGGCAGCTTCGCCGCGCGGCTCGGCGTGCCGACGCTGGACGGGCTGGGCCCGATCGCGCATGAGGTGTGCAGCCGGCGCGAATGGGTGGAGTTCGACTCCATCGTGCCGCGCGCCGCGATCCTCGCGGGGCTGATGGCCGCGGCGGCGGAAGGGCGCGTCGAGAGCGCCGCGGAGGGCTGACGCTCAGCCCTGCAGCGCGGCCAGCAAGCGCAGCCCGATTGCGCGATCGCTGAAGCGAAGGCGCACCGCCGCCCGCCCGCGCGCGGCAAGCGCCGCCGCCCAGCCCGGCTCCCGCAGCGCGCGGTCCAGCAGGGCGGTGGCGTGGTCGAGATCGGGCTCCGCCCAGTGCTGGCCTTCGGCGTGCGGATAGGCGCCCTCCGGCACCGGCACCTCGCGCGCCTGCACCAGCAGCGAGGTCTCCGCCTCCATATGGTCCAGCGTGCCGGACCAGCCGGTGCCGAGCGCGAGCCGCCCGTGCCACATCGCCTCCGCCGTGCCGCGGCCGAAGCCCTCGGCGCGGTGCAGGGAGAGGAAGACGTCGCAGGCGGCGATCAGGCTGCGCGTCTCCAGCGCCGAGAGCGGGCGGGAGATGACGCTCGCCTGGCCATCGGTCAGGCCGAGCCGCTCCGCCCAGCCCTCCGCCGGCTGCGCGCCGTCCTTCACCTTCAGCACGAGCTGCAGCGGCCGCCCCGGCCGGCGCGCCGCATCCAGCGCGGCGACGCGGCGGAACAGCGCCACCGCGCCCTCCGGGTTCTTGCGGGTGGCGTAGGAGGTCAGGTCGAAGGCGAGCAGCAGCAGCACCGCATCCTCGCGCAGGCCGAAATAGCGCCGCGGCAGCAGCGGCCCGGGGAGGGGCTGCACGGATTGCCCGATCACCGGCGCCGCGATGTCCGCCGCAGCGAGCGACCCGGCGATGAAGCGCGACAGCGCCCAGACCGCATCGAAGCGCCGCAGCTCGCGCGCCCAGGGCTCCGGATAGCGGGGCAGCTCCCAGGCCGGGACGATGATGTTGCGGCCACCGGCCAGAGTCTCGCCCCGCTGCGCCAGCACGGCGAGCGCCGGGGCCACCTCGTCGCCATTGATGTGGAAGATGCGCAGCGGGCCGAGCCGGTCGGTCTCCGCCTCGCCCACCAGCGCCAGGTGCGCGGGATCGGTGCGCGGCGCGTGGCGGAACAGGTCGTAGACGCGCACCTCGGCGCCCGCGGCGCGCAGCGCGGCAATGTGGGACCGCATCTGCTCCCCCATGCCGATGGGCGTGAAGGGATGGCCGATGACGGTGATGGGGCCCATCAGATCGCCCCTCTGGCCAGCAGCGCGGCGTGCAGCGCCTCCAGCCGTCGGTGGCCGAGGCGGCGGTCGGGCTCCAGCATCGCGCCCTCTGCCCACTCGTTCCAGGCATTGACGAAGAGCAGGCCTTCGCCTGGCGGCAACAGGGCCTGCGCCTCCGCGATCTTCAGCTCGCAATAGGCCTGGAAGGCGGCCGGCGTCGCGCCGTCGAAGCTGGTGCCGGCGAGCGGCTGGCGCGGCGTGTTGTCCCAGGCGGGGAAGACGCCGGGGTAGCGGCAATAGCCGGCATCGCGCCGGTCGGCGAAACTGGCCGCGGTGCGGGCATAGTCGTAGCGGCGGCCGGCCCAGCCCTCCTTCAGCGGCACGGCCGGGTCCTCCATCGGCACGGCGCGGCGCTGCGGCGGGAACTCCACCGCCGCGTCGAAGCCGAGACTGGCGGGGCGCAGCCCGGCCTCGACCATCTCCATGCCCTCGACACAGCAGAGATGCGGCGGCGGCAGCCCGGCCTCCGTCACGCGCCGGCGCAGCAGCGCGGCGAAGCCGGGCGGGTCGGGCAGCAGCAGCGGGCGGTAGACCAGCAGCAGCGGCGCATCGCCGACGCGAATGCAGCGCGGGTCGGCGGCATAGCGCGCGAAATCCGCGGCCACGGCTTCGAGCGACTCCCGGCCGTAATCCTGCGCCAGCAGCACCTCGCGGTCCCCGCCATCCCAGTGCCGCGTCCAGTTCTCATTGGCCCAGCAGGGGCAGAAGGGGAAGTCGAGCGCGGGGTCCGCGAGCGCCGCCTCGAAGGCGCGGTCCAGCACGCGGCGCCCGGCGAAGCTGTAGTAGTAGACGCAGAAGCCGGCGACGCCGTAGCGCCGGGCCAGCGCCGCCTGCGCCGCGAAGGCGCCGGCCGCGGAGAGGTCGTAGAAGCCGAGATCGGCCGGCAGGCTGGGCTGGGCATGGCCGACATAGCTCGGCAGGGCGCGCGCGACATTCGTCCATTCGGTGAAGCCGGCGCCCCACCACGCATCGTTCTCCGCCGTGCGGTGGAATTGCGGCAGGTGGAAGGCGAGGACGCGCACGCGGTTCATCGCGGCAAGCCGGTCCTGCCAGCGCTCCATCAGGCGCTGCTGGTTGCGCCGGACCATGCGCAGCTTGCGCGCCTCCCCCTCCTTCCCGCTCGAGGCCGAGAGGTGATGCACCACGACCGCCTCCGGCACGTAGAGCACGTGCCGCCCCGCGGCCCAGAGCCGCAGGCAGAGATCGGCATCCTCGCAATAGGCCGGCGCATAGGCCTCGTCGAAGAGCAGTCCCTCCACCGCGTCGCGCCGCACCAGCAGCGCGGCGCCGGAGGCATAGGCGATGCGGCGCGGATGGCTGAAGGCGGGCCGCGCCGGGTCCTCGAACAGGCCGACCATCGTCGCCTCGCCATCGGCGCCGAGCGCGCAGCCGGCCTCCTGCAGGCGCCCATCCGGGTAGATCAGCTTCGGCCCCGCCGCGGCCGCCTGAGGATCGGCCAGCAGCGCCCGGTGCAGCGCGGTGAGCGCCCCGGGCAGCAGCTGCGCGTCGTTGTTCAGCAGCAGCACGAAGCGGCCGCGGCAGCGCGCGAAGGCGGCGTTGCAGTTGCGCAGGAAGCCGGCATTCGCCTCCTGGCGCACCCAGACCACGCCTGGCGCGCGGCCCATTCCGGCGATGCGCGGATCGGCCGAGGCATCGTCGGCCAGCACCACTTCGTAAGGCACGCCGGGCGGCGCAGCGGCGATGGAGAGCAGGCATTCCGCGGTGACGCGCGGCTGCTCGTGCACCGGGATCAGGATGGAGATCTCGGGCGAAGCGGGTGCCGGGAAGCGCAGCCCCGCGATGGCGCGGCGCAGCCCCTCCTCGCCCGCCAGGTGGAAAGGCGCGGCCTGGCGCGGCGCGAAGGCGGCGATGCGCGCCTGCCGCGCCGCCGCGGCCAGGCCCATCACCCGGTCGTAATCGGCGCGCTCGGCGGCGATCTGCTCGGGTGCCGGCGGCGCATCCAGCGTCACCGCGCCGAAGCCGCCATGGCCCTGGCGGAGGCGCGACGCGCTGGCCACCGCCGTCCGTCCCTCCTGCCGTCCCGCGGTGAGGAAGTGATAGAGCGCGGGGACGGAGCCCGCCTTCACGTCCGGATGCAGGGCGAGATAGGTGCGGCCGTCGAAGCTCTCCCCCGCCGCGCGCCCTTCCAGGTCGCCGTGCAGCACGAAATGGGCAAGGGCGCGGAGCGGGTCCAGCGGCACATCCGGATGCAGGCGCGCATAGGCGGCGGGGTCCAGATAGGCATTGGGCGTCAGGCCGGCGGCCAGGCCCTCCACCAGGCAGTGCCGCAGCAGCCCGCCTGCCGGCGCGATGCCGTGCGCGGCGCATTGCGCCGCATAATGCGCCGCGTCGAAATAGGCGCTCGGCCGCACCGCATCGGCGCCGAGCAGCCCGGCCAGCGCCGCGGCGGGATCGGGCTGCGCCGGCAGGCCGGGACGCTGCGCCACGATGAAGCCGATGTCCACCAGCGGGTGCGGCATGCGCTGCTCGGCGATGCCGTTCTCGGCGAAGTGCAGCAGCGGGTCCACCCCGGCGGCGGCGATGTCCGGGAAGCGCTCCAGATAGAAGCGGTTGTCGAGCCAGGGGCAGAGATTCGGCCGATGGCCGAGCGGGATGCGGAGATAGGCGGAGGCCGCCTCCCGCGCCGCCGCCTGCGTCAGGCCGAGGCCGCGCTGCAGCAGCGCCTCGTCCACCAGCGGCCCGGCAATGATCTCGTAGGGTTCCAAGAGGGGTCTCGCGCGCCGGTTGAAAGCTAGCAGCAAGCACGACTGGCGGCGATGCATTCACAAGCGCCGCAGCCCCGCTTACATCGCAACCGGCCGGCGGAGAGACGCGATGCCCGACATGCCGATGGACGCCGCGCCGGCCGAGCCGCCTGCGCCCGGGGCGGTGCAGCGCCTGCTCCCCGGCCTGCTGCGCGCCCGCATGCCCCTGCCCTTCCCGCCGAGCCATGTGAACATCTGGTTCCTGGAACACGAAGGCGGCTGGCTGGCGGTGGACACCTCGGTCTCGAGCCGCACCACGCGCGGCCTGTGGGACCAGGTGCTGGCGCAGCCGGAGCTCGGCGGCAGGCCGTTGACGGCGCTGCTCGTCACGCATTTCCACCCGGACCACATCGGCCTCACCGGCTGGCTCTGCGAGCGATTCGGCCTGCTGCCCACCCTGACGCGCATCGAGTGGCTGACGGCCCGCGCCCTCTGGTACGACAGCGGGCCGGACATGATGGCGCAGCAGGCGGCGCATTATGCCCGCGCCGGCTGCCCCGCCGACTACCTGGTCTTCGTCGAGCAGCGCGGCCCGCTCTACCAGCGCTCCGTGGGCGAGCTTCCGCGCGCCTTCCACTGCATCCAGGATGGCGGCACGGTCACCATCGGCGGCGAGGCCTGGCGCGTCATCACCGGCGCCGGCCATGCGCCGGACATGGCGACGCTGCACAACCCGTCGCGCGGCGTGCTGATCTCGGCCGACCAGATCCTGCCGCGCATCTCGCCCTATGTCGGCCTGCATCCCGGCGAGCCGGCGGCCGACCCGCTGGGCGATTTCCTCGCCTCGCTCGACCGCTTCCGCGCGCTGCCGGAGGACACGCTGGTCCTGCCCTCCCATGGCGAGCCCTTCCGCACCCTGCATCCGCGGCTCGACAGCCTGGCCCAGCACCATGCGCTCCGCCTCGATGCGCTGGAGGCCGCCTGCCGGGAGCCGATGACGGCCTATGAGGCCGCGCAGGCGCTGTTCCCGCGCGCCGCGCAGGAACCGTCGCAGCTCGCCTTCGCGGTGGGCGAGACGCTCGCGCATCTCCGGCGGCTGGAACGGCAGGGCCGTGTCGCCGAACGGCCGGGACGGGGCGAGGCGGTGCAGTTCCGGGCCTGCTGATGCCGGAGGTGCTGGTGGTCGGCGCCGGCGCGGCGGGCATCGCCGCGGCGCGGCGCCTCGGGGCGCTGGGCCTGGAGGCGCTGGTGCTGGAGGCATCGGACCACGTCGCCGGCCGCGCCTGGACGGAGAGTGCGCGCCTCGGCGCCCCCTTCAACCACGGCGCCGAATGGCTGCATGCGGCCGATGAGAACCCGCTCACGCCGATCGCCCGGAGCCTCGGCATCACGCTGCGGCAGGGCGAGCCGCAGGAGCGCGTGCTGAACGGCGACCGGCCGGCGACGCCGCGGGAGCTCGCCGAGTACGAGCGCGCCTGGCACGCCTTCGACCCGGCCGTCGCGGCGGCAGTCGCGGCGCTCGGCCCCGGGGAAGACCGGCCGGCCGACGGCCCGGCGCCGAAGGGCGGCCCCTGGGACGCAACCGTCGCCTTCTGGCAGGGCGACATCATCTGCGGCGCGCCGCTCGCCGCCATGAGCCTGCGCGACTTCTGGGCGATCGGGCTCGAGGGCCGCAACCTGATGCCCGAGCCGGGCATGGGCGCGCTGCTGGCGCGGCTGGCGGACGGACTGCCGATCCGCCTCGGCGCGCGCGTCGCCACGCTGCGCTGGGACGGCGCGCGCTGCGTGGCGAGCGGCGCGTTCGGGGAGGTCGCCGCGCGGGCCGCCATCGTCACCGTCTCAACGGGCGTGTTGGCCGGAGGCGTGCTGGCCGGGGGCGGGCTGCGCTTCGACCCCGC
>DASQVL010000439.1:0-5686 GCA_035640795.1 Crenalkalicoccus sp.
GGCGCCCCGGCGCGCCGCTGCCTGCGAAGCGCCCCGTGCTGGCGCCCGCTAAGAAGGGCCCGGCCGGCGCCGGCGGGAGGCGGGAAGGCCGCATCGACGTGCAGGCGGCGATCGAGGGCGAGGACGAGCGCACGCGCTCCATCGCCTCGCTCCGCCGCGCGCGGGAGCGCGAGCGGCGGCAGCAGGAGCTGGCGCGGCTGCGCTCCGGCCAGGAGCGCGTGGTGCGCGACGTCATCGTGCCCGAGACCATCACGGTGCAGGAGCTCGCCAACCGCATGGCGGCCCGCGGCGGCGAGGTGGTGAAGGCGCTGTTCCGCATGGGCGTGATGGCGACGCTCACCCAGTCCATCGACGCCGACACCGCCGAGCTGGTGGTGACCGAGTTCGGCCACCGCTCGCGCCGCGTCTCCGAGAGCGACGTCGAGCAGGGGCTGGCGGGCGCGACCGACGTCGAGACCGATCTGACGCCGCGGCCGCCCGTGGTCACCGTGATGGGCCATGTGGACCACGGCAAGACCAGCCTGCTGGACGCGATCCGCCAGAGCGACGTCGCCTCCGGCGAGGCGGGCGGCATCACCCAGCACATCGGTGCCTACCAGGTGAGCCTGCCGGACGGCGCCAAGGTGACCTTCATCGACACGCCGGGCCACGAGGCCTTCACGGCCATGCGCGCCCGCGGCGCCAGCGTGACCGACATGGTGGTGCTGGTGGTCGCCGCCGATGATGGCGTGATGCCGCAGACGGTGGAGGCGATCCGCCACGCCCGCGCGGCCGAGGTGCCGATCATCGTCGCCATCAACAAGATCGACAAGCCGGGCGTCCGCCCCGACCGCGTGCGGCAGGAGCTGCTGCAGCACGAGGTCATCGTCGAGAGCATGGGCGGCGAGACGCAGGAGGTGGAGGTCTCGGCGCTGAAGGGCACCAACCTCGACCGGCTGCTCGAGGCGATCACGCTGCAGGCGGAGATCCTCGACCTGCGTGCCAATCCGGAGCGCCAGGGCGAGGGCACGGTGATCGAGAGCAAGCTCGACCGCGGGCGCGGCCCCGTCGCCACCGTGCTCGTGCAGAAGGGCACCCTCCAGCAGGGCGACATCGTCGTGGCCGGCGCCGAATGGGGCCGCGTGCGCGCCATGCTGGACGACAAGGGCCGGCAGGTGAAGGACGCGCCGCCCGCCATGCCGGTCGAAATCCTCGGCCTTTCCGGCGTGCCGGCGGCGGGCGAGAACTTCGTCGCTGTGGAGGACGAGCAGCGCGCCCGCGAGATCTCCGAGTACCGCCAGCGGCGGGCCCGGGAGAAGGCGGCGGCCGCGGCCGGCGCCGGGCGCGGGACGCTCGCCGACATGCTGGCCCGCATCCAGGCGGGCGAGCAGAAGGAGGTGGCGGTCGTCGTCAAGGCCGACGTGCAGGGCAGCGCCGAGGCGATCGGCGTCACCCTCGGCAAGCTCGGCAACGAGGAGGTGCGGGTGCGGGTGCTGCACTCGGCGGTCGGCCAGATCACCGAGAGCGACGTGCAGCTGGCCAAGGCCTCGGACGCCGTCGTCGTCGCCTTCAACGTCCGCGCG
Organism: Crenalkalicoccus sp.; assembly: GCA_035640795.1. GTDB lineage: Bacteria > Pseudomonadota > Alphaproteobacteria > Acetobacterales > Acetobacteraceae > DASQVL01. The sequence goes on from DASQVL010000439.1 coordinate 1,563, forward strand.
ACGACGCAGGCGCGGGAGATGGCGAGCCGCGAGGGTGTAGACATCCGCTACTACTCGATCATCTACGAGGTGGCGGACGACATCGAGAAGCTGGTCAAGGGACGCCTCGCGCCGGTGCAGCGCGAGAGGTTCCTGGGCTACGCGCAGATCCTGCAGGTGTTCGAGGTGAAGCGCGTGGGCAAGGTGGCCGGCTGCCGCGTGACGGAGGGCGTGGTGCGCCGCGGCGCCGGCGTGCGCCTGCTGCGCGACGGCGTCGTCATCCACCAGGGCGAGCTCTCGACCCTGCGGCGCTTCAAGGACGACGTCCGCGAGGTGGCGAACGGCTTCGAGTGCGGCATGTCCTTCGCCAACTACGACGACCTCCGCGAGGGCGACCAGATCGAGTGCTACGAGACGGAGATGGTGGCGGCGGCCTGAGCCGCCCGAGCCGCTCCGCGAGGGGCATGGCGGCTTCGCCCCGCCGCCATGCCGAAGGGTTCGCATCATGCCGAGGCAGCATCCGGCGCGCGGCGCCGGCCCCAGCCAGCGCCAGCTCCGCGTTGCGGAGGAGGTGCGCCACGCGCTTGCCGCGCTGTTCGAGCGGCGCGACTTCCGCGACCCGGAGCTTGCGAGCGCACATGTGACGGTGACGGAGGTGCGCGCCTCTCCCGACCTCCGGCACATGACGGCCTTCGTCAGCGGTCTCGGCCATGACCTGCCGGAGCCGCAGCTCGCCGCGCTGCGGCGCGCCGCGCCCTTCCTGCGTGGCCAGCTCGCCCGCGCCGTGCGCCTGAAATTCGCGCCCGAGCTGCACTTCCAGCCCGACACCACGCTGGACTACGCCATGCGGATAGACCAGGCGCTGCGCCAGCCGGAGGTGGCGCGCGACCTCGGCCCGCGCCAAGCGGGCGAGGGGCCCGCGGGCGAGGAGGAGGAGGCGTGAGCCCGCCGGACGAGCAGCCGATGATCCGCACCATCGCCATGCCCGCGGACACCAATCCGGCGGGTGACATCTTCGGCGGCTGGCTGATGGCGCAGATGGACCTCGCCGCCGGCAATGCCGCGGCGCGCCGCGCGCGCGGGCGCGTCGCGACGGCCGCGGCGGATGCGATGAGCTTCCACGCGCCGGTCAAGGTGGGCGACGAGGTGAGCATCTATGCCCGCGTCATCGGCATCGGCCGCACCTCGATGCGCGTGAAGGTGGAGGCCTGGCGCCGCGCCGGCAATGACGAGCGGCAGGTGACGGAGGCGGTGTTCACCCTGGTCGCCCTCGACGCCGCCGGCCGCCCGCGCCCCGTTCCGCCCGAATCCGTTCCGCCCGAGCAGGACTGAGATGCGCCACCGCCAGCGCAAGCCGCGCGGCCAGGCCCTGGATGGCTGGCTGATCGTGGACAAGCCCTCGGGCATCGGCTCGACCGATGTCGTGAACCGCGTGCGCCGCGGCTTCGACGCGCAGAAGGCGGGCCATGGCGGCACGCTGGATCCGCTGGCGACCGGCGTGCTGCCCGTCGCCTTCGGCGCCGCCACCAAGACGGTGCCCTACGTGATGGACGGCACCAAGGCCTACCGCTTCACACTCCGCTTCGGGGAGGCGCGCGACACCGACGACGCCGACGGCCAGGTGATCGGGACGAGCGAGGCGCGCCCGGCCGACGACGCCATCCGCGCCGCGCTGCCCCGCTTCACCGGTGCCATCATGCAGGTCCCGCCTGCCTTCTCCGCCGTGAAGGTCGCGGGCGAGCGTGCCTACGACCTGGCCCGGGAGGGTCAGGCGCTGCAGCTCGAGCCGCGTCCCGCCCGGGTGGACCGCTTCGAGCTGGAGGCGCGGCCGGATGCGGACACCGCCGTCTTCCTCGTGGAAAGCGGCAAGGGCGTGTACATGCGCAGCCTGGCGCGGGACCTGGCGCAGGCGCTGGGCACGGTCGGGCACGTCGCGGCGCTCCGGCGCATGCGGGTCGGGCCGTTCCGGGAGGAGCAGGCGATTCCGCTGGACAAGCTCGTCGTTTCGGGGGATATGCCGCGCCCTTCCCCGGACCTCCTGCTGCCCGTGGCGACCGCGCTGGCCGACATCCCGGCGCTGGCCCTCTCGGAGGCGGAGGCCGCGCGGCTCGGCTTCGGCCAGGCGATCAGCCTGGTGGAGCTGATGGGCCGGGTTCCGGGCGCGGCCGACCCCGATGGGGGGCTGGTGCGCGCCATGGCGGGGGGGCGGTTCGTGGGCCTCTGCCGCCTGGAGTCCGGCCTGTGCAAGCCGGAGCGATGGGTGGAGGCGCGGGCCGGCACGCCACGCGCCGAGCGCCCCTGAGGCGAAGCGGCCAACCGGAGAGCACGCGATGTCGATCACCGCGGAGCGCCGCACGGCGCTGATCAAGGATTATGCGACCAAGCCGGGCGACACCGGCAGCCCGGAGGTGCAGGTGGCCCTGCTCTCCGAGCGGATCGCCAGCCTGACCGAGCATCTGAAGACCCACGCGAAGGACTTCCACAGCCGGCGCGGGCTGCTGGTGCTGGTGGGCCAGCGGCGCGGGCTGCTGGACTATCTGAAGCGCAAGAACCAGGCGCGGTATGAGTCGCTGATCCAGCGGCTGGGGCTGCGGCGCTAGTGTCCCGATTCCGAAGTCCTTCGGACTTCGTTCTCGGTCCACTAGCCTTTGTTTTCAGTGGCCTGCTGGTCCGCTCCGCTCGCTGCTGAAGCAGCGAGCTTCGCGGGCAGGACACTAGGCGCAGCTTGCCCCCAGGGGGAGAAGGGAACCTCCCCTCCGGGGACCCCAGGACTCCGACCCGCAACGCAAGCCGGGTCCTCACCCCGCGTATTTCCGATGGCAATCCGCCGCCCGCGGCGCCATATAGCGGTGGGCAGGCCTCCGGGGCCCCGCCCGCAACCGTCGCGTGCGCGGCGGGTGACAGGACAGGCCGCATCCCCTCGGGCAGGTCGCGGCGTTTCCGGTCACATGGGCTGTCCGCCGCGCCACGGCGGGACCCCGCCCCATGTCGCCCGAAGCGCCGAGCCCCTGCGTGGGCCGCGTCCCTCACTGGCATCCCACCGCGTCGCACCATGGCGCCGCCGGCCCCGGCCGGCGCGCGCCGCCACAGACGCTCCTGGCCGGCCGCGCGCCGCGCCTGGGCGCTCCTGAAGGACGACGCATGTTCGAGAACTACTTCCGCAAGGACATCGCCTGGGGCGGCCAGCTCCTCACGCTGGAGACGGGCAAGATCGCCCGCCAGGCGGATGGCTCGGTCGTGGCGCGCCTCGGCGACACCATCGTGCTCTGCACCGTGGTCGGCAGCCGGAGCGTGAAGCCTGGCCAGGACTTCTTCCCGCTGACCGTGAACTACCAGGAGAAGGCCTTCGCCGCGGGCAAGATTCCCGGCGGCTTCTTCAAGCGGGAAGGCCGGCCCTCCGAGCACGAGACCCTCATCTCCCGCCTGATCGACCGGCCGATCCGCCCGCTTTTCCCGGAGGGCTTCCGCAACGAGGTGCAGGTCATCGCGACCGTCCTCAGCCACGACCTGGAGAACGACCCGGACGTCGTCGCCCTGGTCGGCTGCTCCGCCGCGCTGACGCTTTCGGGCATCCCCTTCTTCGGCCCGGTGGGCGCGGCGCGCGTCGGCTTCGTCGACGGCGCCTACGTGCTGAACCCGACCGCCGCGCAGCGCCAGCAGTCGCAGCTCGACCTCGTCGTCGCCGGCACGGCGGAAGGCGTGCTGATGGTGGAGAGCGAGGCCGAGGAACTGTCCGAGGACGTCATGCTCGGCGCCGTCACCTTCGGGCATGAGGCGTTCCAGCCGGTCATCCGCGGCATCATCGAGCTCGCCGAGGTCGCGGCGAAGGAGCCCTGGCCGCTGCCCGAGCCCTCCGAGGCCGAGCGGGCGCTGAAGGCCCGCCTCGCCGAGCTGGCCCGCGAGGCGGTGGCGCTGGCCTATCGCGAGGGGCAGAAGCTCCGCCGCCAGCAGCTGGTCGCCGCGGCCAAGCAGGCGGCGGTGCTGCAGCTCGCCGCCGAGGGCTACGACCTCGAGCAGGCGAAGGCCCTGTTCAAGGATCTCGAGGCCGAGGTCGTCCGCAACGCCATCCTCGACACCGGCATCCGCATCGACGGCCGCGACACGAAGACGATCCGCCCGATCGTCGCCGAGGTCGGCGTGCTGCC
>DASQVL010000440.1:0-7716 GCA_035640795.1 Crenalkalicoccus sp.
CGGTGGCGAACCTCGCGGCGACGGTGCGCACGGCGGACCGGACGAGCGGGGCGGATACCAGCCCGGCCTATATCTGGCTCGGCGCCGACAACCACATCGGCGCGGTGGGCGACCCGACCGGGCGGGCTCTGGGCGCGGGCATCCGGCTCGCGCTGGACGGTCGCAGCTTCGCCGCGCCCACCAACGGCCTGGCCAACAACGCGGTGACGCTGCGCGAGGCGGCGGGCCAGATCCTCACCGTGAGCGGCGGGGTCGGCGTGGCCGGTGCGGCGGCGGAGGCCGGCCTCGCAACACCGGTCGCGCCGCGTCTCACCCTGATCGCCGACGACCTGACCCTGCTCGCCACGCTCTCCGCCCCGGATGGCGGGACGGTCGAGCTGCTGCCTCGCACGCCCGGCCGCAGCGTGGCCCTCGGCGGCGCCAGTGGCGCCGCGGCCAGCGGCGTCCTCACCCTGGACACGGCGGAGCTGCAGCTCATCGAGACCGCGGACGGCGTGCTCCGCATCGGCCGCTCGGTGGACCTCGCCGTCACGGGCAACGGTGTGCTGCCTGCGATCGGCGTGGCGGAGGCGGGCGGCCCGGCGCTCGGCCTGCGGCTTGCCGGCGATATCTTGCTGCAGGGTGACGTGCTGCTGCGCGGCGGCGCGGCGACGCCCTCCGTCACCCGGCTCGAGCTTTTCGCCGGCGTCGAGAGGAGCGGCACGGGCCACATCACCCAGCTCGCCGGCCGGCTGGACGTGGCGGAGCTGGCGGGCGAATCCCGCTACGAGACGAGCCTCGGCAGCCTCGCCAACACGGTGGACCGCCTGGTGCGGCGGACCGACCTCGCCGGCGCCCGCAATGGCGAGGCCGGGCGAGCCACCGGCTTCGCCTTCCTCGCCGGCACCGCCGCCGATGCCGCGCAGGGCGGCTTCACCTTCGCCGTCGCGAACGACCTCGCGGTGCTCGGGGACGTGCAGACCGCCGGCGCGGTCGCGCCGCTCAGCATCACCTCCGGCGGCAACCTCCTCATCGGCATGCCCGGCCAGGCCGGGACGGTCGAGGCGGTCTCGGTACGTGCGGGCCGCTCCGCCGCCGGCAGCTTCACCTATGGCAGCGCCTTCCGCGACGGCACGGACGCGCTGCGGCTGGTGGCGCAGGGCAGCATCGCCAATAATGGCACGCTGATCGGCACCGGCGCGGTCTCGCCGCAGCCGGTCGGCCCGTCCGTGGTGCAGGCGCGCGGCAGGATCATCAACGCCGCGGGCGCCTCCATCATCCTGGGCTGGGGCGCGCCGGACGGGACCACCGATGCGCGCTCCGGCATCTTTGCGGGCATCTCGGCGGAGACCGACACGACGGTCGCCGGCAGCTCGGACATCCTGAACGGCGGCACGATCAACGCCTTCCGGGCACATGCCGGCCGTGCCATCACCGTCTCGGCGGGAAGCAGCCTGGCCGTCGCGCAGGATGCCATCGCCGGCGGCGCGCTCACCGTGGACGGCGTCCTCCTCGCGGGCGGCGCCGTGGCGGCGGGCGCGGCGCTGACCGGCGGCGGCGCCGTCGCGGCCAACCACGTCCAAGCCAACGGGATCAACCTCGCCAACCTGCTGGCGCAGACCACTGTCACCTCGCTGGGCGACCTCACGGTCGGGCAGCGGGTCACCGCGCACGACGTCGTCGTGGCGCGCCAGCTCGAGATCGGGTCGGGCCGGCTGCTCGATGCGATCGGCAGCGTGCAGGCCGGCCGGGTGGTCGTCGAGGCGGGCGGCCGCCTGGCGACGACGAGCCTCCTCATCCCGGAGAGAGCGAGCGACCTGCCGCTCGGCGGAGTTGCCAACTCGGGGACCATCATCGCGCGCAGCATCGAGGTTCGGCGCGGCGACCTGGACAACCGCGGCAGGATCGAGGGCGCCGCCATCGCCGATGCCGCCGCGGGCTTCACCATCGCCGCGCGGCGTTCCCCAGGCGTGGCGGTCACGCCCGGCGGCGGCGAGACGGCGCTCGCCTTCGGGCTCACCGACCCGAGCGCGCCGAACGCGGTCGGCCTCGCCGCCCTCGCTCGCCAGTCCAGCCTGGTCGAGGCCTCGCTCGCGGTCACCACGACGGCGGGCGACCTCATCAACCGCGCAACCGGCGTGATCACCACCGGCACGAGCTCGGCCATCGGCGTCGCCCTGTTCGACCCGAGCACGCTCGGGATGCCGGCCGGCGCTTTCGTGGCGCCGCGCCCCGCCACCGCGCCGGCCCCGCTCACCCTGACCGCGGGCGTGCCGGGCGGCGCCGCCCGCCGCATCGTCAATGAGGCCGGCGGCCGGATCGCCGCGCATGGCAACCTGGGCCTGACGGCCAGCGGCGGCATCACCAGCACGGGCGTCATCGAGAGCCTCGCCCTGCCCGGCGGCAACGGCCAGACAGGCAGCATCGGGCTGACCGCCGGGCTCGACATCGTGCAGGACGGGGGGCGCATCACCACCGCCGGCACCGGCACGACCATCACACTGCGCAGCGATGGCGGCGGCGTGGTCCAGTCGAACGGCGCGCTGCTGCAGACGCAACGGCTCCGCCTGCTCGTCCCGCAAGGCCAGGTGGCCCTGCCATCGGCGAACCAGTTCGCCGAGCTCATCGGCGCGACCGTCGGCGCGCCGGGCGGCCGGATCCGAGGCGTGACATACGGCGTCACCGGCGCGGTCGGCAGCGTCGGACCGCTGGAACTCCTCGCCGATGGCGCGCTGTCCGTCACCGCGCCGGTCACCGCCGCATCCACCCTGGCGCTGAGCGCGGGCAGCGACCTGGCGGTGACCGGAACCAGCCTGCTCGCCGGCGGCATGCTCTCCACCACCTCGGGCGGGGCGACCACGCTCACCGACAGCACGCTGCGCAGCACCGGCGCCAGCGTGGGCATCGAGAGCCAGGGCGTCCTGACCGTGGCCGGAACCCTCGTCACGGCGGATCCGGGCACGGCAATGGTCAACCTGCGCGGCGAGGGCAGCGTCCGACTGACGCGAGCACGTCTGGATGCCGAGCAGGCCAGGGTGCACGGCCAGACGCTGGAGCTCGACAACGTCACCGCCAGGATCGGCTCGGCGATTCTGCTGCAGGCGCCGGGCGGCATCGCCAGCCCCGGGCCACTGACGGTGACGCAGCGCGACGGGGCCCGGCTGCCCGCGGTGGTCTTCGACACGCGGCTCGCGCCCGGCGGCGACCCGCTGGCCAATGTGCGGCCCGACATCCCGGGCCTCAGCGCGAACAACCAGCCGACCCAGGTCCGCCGGCCCGGCACCCAGCTGCCCGGCAGCTTCGGCCCCTCGAGCGGCGGCCCGGCCGGCCCGCTCGGGCTGAACCTGGATGCCGGGAACAGCCCGGTCTTCCTGCTGGTGGATGGCGGCACCGTGCTCGGCACTGTCGTCGCCGGCCGGCTGCAGCTGCACGGCGTGGGCGGCAGCATGAATGTGACGGGCTCGCTCGGCCAGTTCCTCGGCGTGGAGGCCACGCGCCTCGCCGACATCACGCGGCCGATCGAACCGGGCAAAGTGCAGCGCTACCGGATCAATGGCTGCATCATCGCCTCGATCAACTGCGTGGTGCCGCCGAGCCTCCAGCTCGTGCCGGTCCGGCCGCCGGAGCGCGTGGACCTCACCATCGCGAAGAACCGGATCGACCCCTCCGAGGTCATCGTCCCGAACGTGGCGGAGGCCGACTACGAATGAGCCCGCTGCCCCCTCTCCGCGCCGCGCTGCTGCTCCTGCTCGCTCTCGCGGGCTGCACGCGCCCGCCACCCGAGGCGTACCGCCAGAGCGCGGCGCGCAGCGGGCCCGGCGAGCCGGTCGGCCAGGACGCCCAGGGCGAGAGCTGCATCGCCCAGCCGGGGCCGCGGCTGCCGGTGGACATGCCCGTGCTGCGCGCGCGCGACATCTACTGCGGCGGCTGGACCCAGCCGGCGGCGCGCGTGCTGCAGCTCTCCGGCCCGACCGATGCCGCGACACTGGAGCGGCTGGCGCAGGGCGGCCTCTGGCGCACCTGGCTCGACCAGCGCGTGCTCTGCACGGCGCCGCCGCAGGCGACGACGGTCGCCGGCGGCCTGCCGGCGCGGCTGCTGGCCTGCACGCGGCGGAACGGCGGCTGGCCGCACCTCGCCCTCGTCGTCGCCGGGCGTGACGGCCCGGTGGTCGCGGACGGGGTCGCGACGGCCGCCCCGGTGATGGAGAGTCTGGCCGCCGGCCGGTCCGGCCAGGGCGGCGGCACGGCGCGGTCCGAGGCGCTGGAGATCGCGCTGCGCCGCCTCTCGGCGCAGGCCTTCAGCGCGAAGGATGTCGGCAATTACGAGGACCTGATGGGCCTCGGGCGCGAGCTGAACCAGGCGGAGAAGTTCGCCGCGGCCGAGGACGCCTACCGCGCCGCGCTGGCCGTGCAGCAGCGCGTGCTGAAGCCGGACGATCCGAACACCGTGGGCGCCATCATGGCGCTCGCCCTGAACCTTTCCAATGTCGGCCGCGCGCGGGAGGCGGAGACGCTGTTCGCGCGCGCCGAGGCGCTGGCGCCGCGGGCGGCGGACCCGACCGCGGCCGCGCGCCTGCTGCACTACCAGGGTCTCGCGGCGCTGAACGCCGGCCAGCCCGACAAGGCGCTCGACCTGCTGCGCCGCGCCGAGGCACGCTACGCGGCCCTGGTGCCGCCGAGCGTGCTCGATCCGCGCTCGCTCGGCCTCGACATCGCGCTCCTCGCCGATCCCTCGGCGCAGTCGGCCCTGCTTGGCCTCTCGGAGACGCGGCGCAATGTCGCGGTTGCGCTGACCCGGCTCGGGCGGGCCAATGAGGCGTCTTCCCTCGTCGAGCAGAGCCGCGCTCTCCTCACCCGGGCGGGGCTGGAACAGGGCGTGCTCACCGCCCGGTCGCTGCGGACCGAGGCCACGGCGGCCGCCCGGCTCGGCGAGGACCGGGTCGCCGCGCGGCAGCTCGCCGCCGCGGCGCGGCGCTTCGCCATCGCCGCGCCGGGTGAGCGGCCGGAGGCGGTGACGCTCTTCCTCGCCGGGCAGCAGAGCGTCCTGGCAGGGGAGCGCGCGCGCGCCCTGACGGAGTTCCGCGCCGGCGCCGCCATCCTGCGCGCGCGCCAGATCGCGCTGCCGGTCGAGCTCGTGCTGGGCTATCTCGACGCCCTGGATACGGCAGCCCGCGCCGATGCCGCGCGGGCGGACGAGCTGCGCGCCGAGATGTTCACTGCCATGCAGCTCGCCCAGCGCGGCAGCACGGTACGCTTCGTGCAGCAGGCCTCGGCGCGCATCGGCGTGGCCGCGGGCGACCCGAAGGTGGCCGAGGCGGTGCGCCGCCTGCAGGACGCCGACCAGACGCTGCGCGCCCTGTTCGCCGAGCGCGATCTCGGCGCCTCACCCGATCTCGATGCGCGCATCTCCGCGGCCCAGCAGGCGCGCGCCGAGGCGGAGACGGAGGTGGCGGCCGCCGCCCCGGGCTACCGCCAGCTGCTGCTCTCCGCGGTGGATGCCGAGACCACGGCGAAGGCCCTTGCGCCGAACGAGGTGCTGCTGGCGATGCTGCTCGGCTCCGACCATGGCTGGGTGCTGGCGCTGCGCGACGGTAGGGTGAGTGCCAGCCGCCTCGCCCTGGCCGAGGCCGAGGTGACAAAGTTGGTCATGGCGCTCCGCTCCGGCGTGGTGGATGAGCGGCGCTCGGCGCCCGGCAACTTCGATCCGGCGCCGGCGCAGCAGCTCTACGCGGCGCTGCTGAAGCCGCTCGAGCCCGTGCTGGAGGGGGTGGAGACGCTGACCGTGGTGCCCGACGGGCCGTTGCTGGCAATGCCCTTCGGCCTGCTCCTCGCCGGCCCGGCCGACCCGGCGCATCTCGAGGCGGCGCCCTTCCTGATCCGCCGCTTCGCCATCGAGCACATCCCCTCGGCGCAGACCCTGGTCACCCTGCGCGCCGCCGGCACGGCGTCCCGGGCGCCGCGGCCTTATATCGGCTTCGGCGATTTCGTGCCGCCGACCCAGACCCAGCTGCAGCGCAGCTTCCCGCAGGACCGTTGCGCGCGGGACGCTGAGCTGGCGGCGGGGCTGGTGCGGCTGCCGGGGACGCGCATCGAGGTGGACCTGGCGCGCCAGCTCACCGGCGCCGGCCCGGGCGAGGTGCGGCTCGGTGGGGACTTCACCGGGGCGGCGCTGAAGGCGCCCGATGTCGGCCAGCACCGGCTGATCCACCTGGCGACCCACGCGCTGCTGCCCGGCGAACTGTCCTGCCTGGCCGAGCCTGCCATCGTCGTCTCGGCCCCGCCGGGGGCGGCCGACGCGGACGCCGCCTTCGTCAGGGCGAGCGATCTGCTGAACCTGAAGCTGGACGCGGACGTCATCATCCTCTCGGCCTGCAACACCGGCGGTCCGGGCGGGGCGGGCGGTGGCGAGGCGCTGTCCGGCCTGGCACGCGCCTTCTTCTACACCGGCGCCCGCGGCCTGCTGGTGACACACTGGGCGGTGGACGACGCCGCTGCCGTGCTGACCGTGGGCGAGACGCTGCGCCGGCAGGAACGGGGGGCGTCCTCGGCCGCTGCGCTGCGCGCCGCCCAACTGGTCTTCTTCGAGGAAGCGGGGCGCCGTCTGCCGCAGGCCTATGCGCACCCCTTCTACTGGGCGCCCTTCGCGCTGATCGGCGACGGACGGGGCGTGGCACGGACGACGCGCAGCGCCGGGCGCGCGGCGTCGCCGGAGACGGGCGCAGCGCACGGCGGCGCGGCGATGTAGAATGGGCGGCGCGGTCGCCATCGGCTGGCCGCACCCCGGGGGTTCTGCGCGGATGATTCCCAAGGAGATCGAGGGCAAGTACGAGCTGCGCGGCATGCTCGGCAGCGGCGCGATGGGCACGGTCCTCGACGCGCTCGACCGGCTGATCGAGCGCCGCGTGGCCATCAAGGTCGTGCGGCGCCCCCCGCCCGGCGACCCGGAGGCCGAGGAAGCGCATGCGCGCTTCCGGCGCGAGGCCCAGGCGGCCGGGCGCCTCGGCCATCCCAACATCGTCGGCGTATACGATTACGGCGAGAACGCCGAGCAGGCCTGGATCGTCATGGAGCTGGTCGAGGGCGGCTCCCTCAAGGACCGGCTCGACCGGCAGGAACGCTTCCCGGTCCCCGAAATCGCCCGCATCCTGGAGCAGCTGCTGGCCGCCCTCGCCTACAGCCACAACCGCGGCGTCGTGCACCGCGACATCAAGCCGGCGAACATCATGCTGACCGCCGACGGCACGGTGAAGATCGCCGATTTCGGCATCGCGCGGCTCGAGAATTCCTCGATGACGCAGATCGGCACGCTGATGGGCACGCCCTCCTACATGGCGCCCGAGCAGCTGCGCGGCGAGACGGTGGATGCGCGGGCGGACATCTGGGCCGCGGGCGTCGTGCTGTACCAGATGCTGACCGGCGAGAAGCCCTTCGAGGGCGGCTTCTCCGCGGTGATGCACAAGGCGCTGAATACCGAGCCGGCGCCGCCCTCCCAGCTTTCGGTCACCGCGCCGCGCGCCTTCGATGCCGTGGTCGCCAAGGCGCTGGCGAAGCGGCCGGAGGACCGCTTCGAGAGTGCCGCGGCGATGGCGGAGGCGATCCGTGCCGCCATGGCGGCGCCGGCGGGCGCGTCCGGCTTCGCCGGTGCCGGCCCGCTGCCCGGGTTGGACAGCGACGCCACGATGGTGGCCGGGCAGCCGGCGGCCGCGCCTGCCAAGGCCCCGCGCACCGCCCCGCCCA
>DASQVL010000441.1:0-3303 GCA_035640795.1 Crenalkalicoccus sp.
CCTTCGGCGAAGCCTGCAACGGCTGGCCCGGCGCCGCCTGCAGCAGCCACCCCGTCCGCTACGACGCGCCCGCCATCCCCGCCGCGGCGCCGGAGGACGACCTCACCATCGACCTCGCCCATGTCACCCGCGGCAACCCGAAGCTCCTCATCCTGCAATCCGGCCTGCACGGTGCGGAGGCCTTCGCCGGCGCCGCCGTGCTGCAGCGCGTCTTCCAGCGCCACCTTGATGCGCTGCTCGACGCCGGCTGGGACGTCGCCATGATCCACGCCGCCAACCCCTACGGCTTCCGGCACCTGCGCCGCGTGGACGGCAACAACGTGGACCTCAACCGCAACTTCGCGCCGCCGACCCAGCCCGACTTCTACCTGAGCCGCAACCCGGCCTATGACGCGCTGCGCAGCCTTGCCGAGCCGGAGGGCCCGGTGCGCGGCGTCGGCGCCGCCTCCACCGACCTCGCGCTGCGGACCATCGGCATCGTCATCGGCCGCGGCTTCGACAGCGCCTACGTCGCGAACGGTACCCATGCAGGGCAGTGGCAGTATCCGCGCGGCTTCGAATACGGCGGCAAGGCGCCGGCGCAGCAGACGGCCTTCTGGCAGCAGGCGATCGCGCCGCTGATGCGCGCGCATCCCGAGGGCGTGGTGTTCTTCGACCTGCACACCGGGCTCGGCCCGGCCAACACGCTCACCATCTACAGCGGCCAGGCCTGGCCGGAGGCGCGCATCGCCGCGGTCCGGCGCTTCGTCGAGCCCCTGCAGGATCGCGGCATCCGCTTCCAAGCGCCGGCCGAGAGCAGCTTCCAGACCCAGGGCGACGTCATCGACTTCGTGCCGAGCCTCGCCCTCGGCATCATGGTGACGGCGGTGACGCTGGAATGGGGCACGGTGGGCGAGGACCCGATCGCCGAGCTCGCGACCAATGCGCGGATGATCCTGGAGAACCAGAAGGCCTTCCACGGCTGCGCGGACGCCGCGACCTGCGTGGCGGTGACGGACAACTTCATGGAGCTGTTCCGCCCGGACACGGACGCCTTCCGCACGGCGGTGATCAGCCAGGCGGATGCGGTGCTGGAGCGGTTCGCGCAGGTGGGGCTGCCGCCGCAGGAACCACGCCAGCGCCATGTGCCGCAGTCGGTCCTCAGCCGCGTGTTCCCCTCCCGACCCGAAGCGGTCAACCACCGGCCGCAGCGGCGCGGTCCCGGGTGAGCGCGGTCACCGCAAGCTCGTCCGGGACACGAACCTCCCGGCGAACGAGATCGACGCAGTTGCGCAGGACTGCCGAGCTCGGCTCCCGCCGCGTCGCCAGGCGCAGCGGCACGGTCGGCCGGTCGGCTGGCGCCAGCTCGCAGTAGGTGACGCCATCCATGTGGACCCGGCGCAGCGAGGCCGGGACGAGCGCGACACCGAGCCCGGCTGCGACCAGCCCCAGCGTCGAGGTGATCCGCGGCGCCTCCTGCCCCAGCCGCGGCGTGAACCCGGCCCTGAGGCAGGCGGCGAGCGTTGCGTCGAACATGCCCGGCCCGTCCACTCGGGCGAAGGCGATGAAGGGCTCCGCGGCGAAGTTGCGCAGCGGCTGCGGCGCAGCCACGGCGGCGAGCGGGTGGGCCGCCGGCACGGCGGCCAGCATGGGCTCGTCGAGCAGGCGGTGGACGGCCAGCCCGTCCTCGGCGGGCAGTTCCGCGCGCACGAAGGCAGCGTCGAGCCGCGCCTCCCGCAGGCCCTGCACGGCCTGCCGGCTGAGGCATTCGTCGAGCGTCACCGTGACGCCCGGCCAGGTCTCGCGGAAGGCGCGGATCGCCCCGGGCACCAGCGGATGGAAGGGTGCGGTCGGCGCGACCCCGATGCGGAGCTGGCCCTGCTCGCCGCGCGCGGCGCGATGGGCGTCGCGTTCGGCCTGCTCCAGCCGGGCGAGGATCGCGCGCGCCTCCTCGAACAGGACCCGGCCGCCCTCCGTCAGTTCCACGCCGCGCGGCTTGCGGCGGAACAGCTGGAAGCCGAGCTGCGCTTCCATCGCCTTGATCTGCTGGCTGAGCGGAGGCTGCTGCATGCCGAGCCGCTCGGCCGCGCGGGTGACGTGCCCTTCCTCGCCGACGGCGACCAGGTAGCGGAGCTGGCGCAGGTCCAGTGCCATATGCGAAGCATATCGATTTCGCCGCGACCGCTGCATGGCCCGGGGACGGCACGTTTTCGTATGCCTCTCGCAGCCGGCCGGGAGCCGGTGGAGGGAGGTCCGGGATGGGCACGACGCGTCGCGCGATGCTGCGGGTGCTGGCGGGAGCCGGCCTTGGTCTCGTCTTGCCCGCGATGGGGCGCGGGCAATCCTATCCGGCGCGGGAGGTGCGCATCCTTGTGGGCTTCCCGCCGGGCGGACCGCTCGACATCGCCGCGCGCACCATCGCGCCCGCCCTCGAGGCGGGGCTCGGCGTGCCTGTGCGCGTGGAGAACCGGGTCGGCGCGAGCGGCAACGACGCCACGCGGCTGGTCGTCCGCGCCGCGCCGGACGGCGGCACGCTGCTGCTCTGCGGGCCGGTGAACACGATCAACACGACGCTGTTCCCGGACCTCGATTTCGACTTCGGGCGCGACATCGTGCCCGTGGCCGGCATCGCCCGCGTGCCGCTCATCGTCGAGGTGCATCCCTCGGTCCCGGTGCGCTCCATTCCGGAGTTGATCGCCCACGCCCGGGCAAACCCCGGGCAGCTGCGCATCGCCTATGCCGGCACCGGCACGCCGCAACACGTGGCGATCGAGCTGTTCCAGCACATGGCCGGCGTGCGGCTGTCCCTCCTCGCCTATCCCGGTTCCGCGGCGGCGCTCGACGACCTCCTGCGCGGGGCGGCCGACGCGATGTTCGACCCGGCGCCCTCCTCCATGCCGCATGTCCGGGCCGGCCGGCTGGCCGCCCTTGCGACGACGGGGCCGGCCCGGGCCGCGGCGCTGCCCGACCTGCCGACGGTTGCCGAGGCGCTGCCGGGCTACGAGGGCGGCTCCTGGTTCGGCCTGGGCGCGCCGCGGGCTGCGCCTGCCGAGGTCGTGGTGCGGCTGAACGCGGCGGTGAACGAGGGCCTGCGGGATGCCGGCATCCGGCGCGCGCTGGATGCGCTCGGCGCCGATGCCATGCCGGGATCCGAGGCCGAGTTCGGCCGCTTCGTCGCCGCCGAGACCTCCCGCTACGCCGACATCATCCGGCGCGCGGGCATCAGGGCCGGGTGAGGCCAACGTCCTACCGCCCCATGAGCCGTCCCAACCGCTCCGCACTCGCCCCATCCGCCGGATAGAACGCCTCGATCGCCAGCTCGGA
>DASQVL010000442.1:0-2760 GCA_035640795.1 Crenalkalicoccus sp.
TCCTGCTGCTGGCGAAGCCGGGCTGACCGGGCCCGCGTGGCGCCCCGGCTCGCCGGGGCGCTGCGCGGGCCGCCCCGTCAGGCGATGTCGCTGACCTGCACCACGAGCGGGTGGTCGAGCAGCGTCAGCTGTACCGAGGACGCGTAGTGGTAGGAGGCGATCGGCGTGGTGCCCACCAGCGGGTCGAACACGTCCACATGGGCGTGCTGCGTCCCCAGGTTCAGGGTCACCGGCCGGGCGGTGGCGGGCACCTCGATCTGGTGCGTCGCGTCCCAGAGCTCCGGCTCTGCCCAGACGAGCAGGTCGTGCTCGCCGGAGGATTTCTGCAGCACCATCGAGTTGCCCGAGGCCGGCAGGCCGCTGAGCGAATACGCGAAGGAGTCCGGCTGGAAGCCGCTGGCGTTCGGGCCGGTGTCGGCCAGGATGGCGGTCAGGTTGTGCAGGCCCGTCGCCGCGCTCTTCGGCGTGCCGTCGGCGTGGAACAGGCCATAGTGCATGTCCGACCCCGTCTGGCCGGGGTCGTTCCGCACGTCGAGCAGCTCGTAGAGGTAGGTCTGGGCCACGCCGGCCTGCGCCGTGTCCATGATGAGTTCGAGCACGTACTTGCCCTGCACCGCCTCGGTGGTCGAGCCCTGGATGGCGGGCGCGCTGGTGTAGTTGGTTTCGGTGAAGACCGTCGGCAGGCCCGGCGTGACTTGCCCGGCGAGGCCGAGCGCGTAGCGGATCGTCGGGGCGGGGGCGGCGCTGTTGTAGGAGTACACGTGCATGTTGCCCGCATCGGCGGAGTGCGACATGTCGCCGAAGGCCGCGTAGTAATCCGTGCCGACGCCGGCCAGGGTGAGGGCGTCCACCTTGATCCCGGCGAAGTCCGGGTTCGACTTCACGGCGGTGTAGAGCGCCTGCTGGTAGCCCCGCGCCGCGGCGTCGCCCTGCTGCCCGTTCCAGCTGAAGTCCGAGGTGAGGTTGACCTCGTTCGGCCCCTCGATGGAGGTCACCGCGCCGAGGATGGGACGGATGGCGTCCAGCTGCCCCTTGAGCTGCCCGTCCGAGGAGCTGGAGGGCATGAGGACGTCGAACTTGTAGCCCGCCGCCGCGAGCGCCTGCAGCTGCGGCAGCGTCTCCGGCGTCGGCACGCCGACCCGGAGGTTGTGCACGCCGAGATAGCCCAGCGCCTTCGTCACCTTCGCCATGTCCGTCGACGATCCGTCGGGCAGGCCGTAGGCGGTGTTGAAGTAGTCCAGGTGGACGCAGACGCCGAGCTTGCCGACGAAGTCCGCCGCGCGCATGGCCGGCGCCGAGGTGGCGCTGAGGGTGAACTCCTGGGTCTGGTCCCAGCCGAGGGTCGATTTCAGCCCGCGCTGCTCGACACCGTCATAGGTGAAGCCGCCGAGATAGAGGTTGCGGTCCTGGCCGGGTGTGCCGGACGACGCGTCGTTGATGAAGGAGAGGCCGACCTTCGGCGCCGGGCCGAAATTGCCCTCCACGGTGAAGGCCGAGACATCGTCATGGGCGTGGGAGGCGGCGACGTCGAGCACGCCGCCGACGGGCGCGCCGTTCACGGTGAGGGTCGCCTGCGGGTTGCCGTTCCAGGCGTCGCCCGAGAGGTAGACGGTCAGCTTGTCGGGGCCTGACGTGCCGCCGCCGCCTCCCGGCGCCGGTGCGGCGGTGTCGGTGAAGTCGAAGGCCTTTGCGCCAGCCGAGTACAGCGCGGCCGAGCCCCCCGGCACGGCGACGCCGTTGTAGGTGATGCCCTCGACGTAGAGGTTGCGGTCTGTGTCCGGCGTGCCGCCCCAGGCGTCATTGAGGAATTTCACCGCCACGGTGTGCGTACCGGGCGCCCAGTCGCCCTGGATCGTCAGCGTGTCGGCCTGGCCAGAGGCGTGGAGGGCGGAGGCGGTGAAGGTCTTGCCCACCCGCGTGCCGTCCACCGTCACCCGGTACCGTGCGTCGCCGAGATAGGCGTCCTCGGCAATCTGCAGCACCAGCGTGTCTGGTCCGGAGCCAAGGGTGAGGGAGCTGGAACTCCTGGCCGACATAAGCGCGTGGGTCCTTCTACCGATGCTCGAAAGCAGCCGCACGATGCGCGTCACAGGCGAAGTGCCTGAGGCGTATGCCGCGAAATCGGTAGGAATTCTACCTTCTATTGGTATACTGGCGCGCAAAAGCACGTCCAGGTTGTATCCGACCCTCGACGTAGCACATCCGCGTTCATTCCGGGACCGGGCAGCAACGCCCCTCGGACCGGGCTACGGCCCGCCGGCGAGCCCCCGTTGCGGGCCGGCACGGCTGCGCCGGGGTTGGCTGGTGTCTGTCACTCGGCCTCGCCGCGTCCTCCGGACCGGCGGCGGACCGAGGCTTTGCGGCCGGCAGCCTCTGCGCCGCGCGTACAGGAGCAGGCGCGAGGGGACCTCGGCGTGCCCGCGGCCGACCATGGATGCGAAGGATGGCCGGACATCCTGACCCGACACCGACCCTCGGCCTTGAACGGCGTGCGCCGGCGGGCGGTGGGACCCGCCACCTGCCGGGCATGCTCGAGGCCTGCGGCGCTGAATGGGCCCGGGAGCCAGCGGTACAGGCAGTTCTCAGCGCGTTCGCGCGTCCGGTGAAGAGGGGAGAACTCCCCCCCAAGAACCCCCACCTGCTTTTCTTGCGCCTTCGGGCCCGCGCGGCGGCGCCCGCGCGCCTCAACCCTGGATCAGGCGGCGCCGCAGACGGGCGGAGAGCCAGTCGATCGCGGCGACCGTCACGATCAGCAGCAGG
>DASQVL010000443.1:0-12412 GCA_035640795.1 Crenalkalicoccus sp.
TCGCCCCGCCAGTCGGCGCCGAGCTTGTCGATCTCGTCGAGCAGGAAGAGCGGGTTCGAGGTCTTCGCCTTCTTCATGCCCTGCACGATCTTGCCGGGCATGGAGCCGATATAGGTCCGCCGGTGGCCGCGGATCTCCGCCTCGTCCCGCACGCCGCCGAGCGACATGCGCACGAAGTTCCGCCCGGTCGCCCTGGCGATCGACTTGCCGAGCGAGGTCTTGCCGACGCCGGGGGGGCCGACCAGGCAGAGGATCGGTCCGCGGATCTTCGGGCTCCGGCTCTGCACCGCCAGGTACTCGACGATGCGTTCCTTCACCTTCTCCAGGCCATAGTGGTCAGCGTTCAGCACCTGCTCGGCCTTGACGATATCGCGGCTGACCTTGGACTTCTTCTTCCAGGGAATGGAGAGCATCCAGTCGAGGTAGTTGCGCACCACCGTGGCCTCGGCGCTCATCGGCGACATGGTGCGGAGCTTCTTCAGCTCGGCCACCGCCTTGTCGCGCGCCTCCTTGGAGAAGCGGGTCGCCTTGATCTTGGCCTCGAGCTCGGCGGCCTCGTCCTTGCCGTCCTCGCCCTCGCCCAGCTCCTTCTGGATCGCCTTGAGCTGCTCGTTCAGGTAGTACTCGCGCTGCGTCTTCTCCATCTGCCGCTTCACGCGGTTTCGGATGCGCTTCTCCACCTGCAGGACGCCGATCTCGCTCTCCATGTGGCCAAAGACGCGCTCGAGCCGCGCGGCGGTGCCCGCCGTCTCCAGCAACTCCTGCTTCTCGGGGATCTTCAGCGTCAGGTGCGCGGCGACGGTGTCGGCGAGCTTCGAGGGCTCCTCGATCTGGTTGATCGAGACCAGTACCTCCGGCGCGATCTTCTTGTTCAGCTTGATGTACTGCTCGAACTGGCCGACCACGGTGCGCGCCAGCGCCTCGGTCTCGCGCCGGTCCGCCGGGTCCTCCTCGATCGGGGTCGAGAAGGCCTCGAAATAGGCCTGGGTCTCGTTGAAGCCGGCGATGCGGGCGCGGCGGCTGCCCTCGACCAGCACCTTCACCGTGCCGTCCGGCAGCTTCAGCAGCTGCAGCACGGTGGAGACGGTGCCGACCTTGAACAGATCATCCGGCGCGGGATCGTCCTGCGCGGCGTTCTTCTGGGTGACGAGCAGGATCTGCTTGTCGTCCCGCATCACCGCTTCCAGCGCGCGGACGGACTTCTCGCGGCCGACGAAGAGGGGGACGATCATGTGGGGGAAGACGACGATGTCGCGGAGCGGCAGCACAGGCAGCAACTCGCCACGCATCGGTTCGAAAGCCTTATCCGCCATGGGGACCTCGCTGAGGGACAGTCGGCGCACGGATCGCCCCCAGGGAAGCCTGGTTAGCGGCACGGCCCGCGGCGCCGCGGGGATGCGCTGGAAATGGGAAGGCGCGCATCCCCGGACAAGCCAATGTGTAGTCGGCGCCGTGGAACGGCGCCGGCGCTCCCGTCACGCCGAGCTCTGCTCGGCCTTGCGCTCGGCGTAGATGTAGAGCGGGCTGGCGCGGCCTTCCGCAACCTCCCGGTTCACCACCACCTCCTCGACGTCGTCGAGGCCGGGCAGGTCGAACATGGTGACGAGCAGGATGCTCTCCATGATCGAGCGCAGCCCCCGCGCGCCGGTCTTGCGCTGGATGGCGCGCGCGGCGACCGACTTCAGCGCGTCCTCGGTGAAGGCGAGCTTGGTCCCCTCCATCTCGAACAGGCGCTGATACTGCTTCACCAGGGCGTTCTTCGGCCGGGTCAGGATCTCGACCAGCGCCTTCTCGTCCAGGTCGTCCAGGGTCGCGACCACGGGGAGGCGGCCGATGAACTCCGGGATCAGCCCGAATTTGAGCAGGTCCTCCGGCTCGACCTCGCGCAGGATGGCCCCGGTCCGCCGCTCATCCAGGCTCCGCACCTCGGCGCCGAAGCCGATCCCGCTGCCCTTGCCGCGGGCGGCGATGATCTTCTCCAGCCCGGAGAAGGCGCCGCCGCAGATGAAGAGGATGTTGGAGGTATCAACCTGCAGGAATTCCTGCTGCGGGTGCTTCCGCCCGCCCTGCGGGGGCACGGAGGCGACGGTCCCCTCCATGATCTTCAGCAGCGCCTGCTGCACGCCCTCCCCCGAGACGTCCCGGGTGATGGAGGGGTTGTCCGACTTGCGGCTGATCTTGTCGACCTCGTCGATGTAGACGATGCCGCGCTGCGCCCGCTCCACGTTGTAATCGGCCGATTGCAGCAGCTTGAGGATGATGTTCTCCACATCCTCGCCGACATAGCCGGCCTCGGTCAGCGTGGTCGCGTCCGCCATGGTGAAGGGGACGTCGAGGATGCGGGCCAGGGTCTGGGCCAGCAGGGTCTTGCCGCTCCCGGTCGGGCCCACCAGCAGGATGTTCGACTTCGCGATCTCGACGTCGTTGTTCTTGGCGCTGTGCGCGAGCCGCTTGTAGTGGTTGTGCACGGCGACCGACAGGACCTTCTTGGCATGGTCCTGCCCGATCACGTAATCATCCAGGACCTTGCAGATCTCCTTCGGCGTCGGCACCCCGTCGCGCGACTTCACGAGGTGCGTCTTGTGCTCCTCGCGGATGATATCCATGCACAGTTCAACGCACTCATCGCAGATGAACACGGTCGGCCCGGCGATGAGCTTGCGGACCTCATGCTGCGACTTGCCGCAGAAGGAACAGTACAGGGTATTTTTCTGGTCGCCGGACTTGCTCATGGGCACTCCTCACCCCCCGCCCCGCCGGAAGGCCGGCGGGGGAGCGGGCCACAGGCCAGTGTAGCCCCGCTGTCAACGGGGGGAAAGCAGAACGGGGGGCGGCCCGCCGCCCGCCGCGAAGGGGCACCCGCGGGGGCGGGGCCCGCCGTCAGGGGCGCGGGGACTCGCCGCCCGGGGCCGCCGGACGCTGCTCCACCACCTGGTCCACCAGGCCGAAGTCGCGCGCCTCCTCGGCCGACATGTAGGTGTCGCGCTCCAGCTTGCGCTCGATCGCCTCGATTGGCTGGGCGGTGTGCCTCACATAGATCTCGTTCAGCCGCTGGCGCAGCTTCAGGATCTCGCGCGCCTGGATCTCGATGTCCGTCGCCTGGCCCTGGGCGCCACCGGAGGGCTGGTGGACCATGATCCGGGCGTTCGGCAGGGCGAAGCGCTTCTCCTTGGCGCCGGCGCAGAGCAGCAGGCTGCCCATGCTGGCCGCCTGGCCGATGCAGACCGTGGAGACCGGGCTGCGGATATACTGCATGGTGTCGTAGATCGCGAGCCCGGCCGAGACCACGCCTCCGGGGCTGTTGATGTAGAAGGCGATGTCCTTGTTCGGGTTCTCGCTCTCCAGGAAGAGCAGCTGGGCGCAGATCAGCGCGGAGACCTGGTCGAACACCGCCCCGGTCAGGAAAATGATCCGCTCCTTCAACAGCCGCGAGTAGATGTCGAAGGCGCGCTCGCCGCGGGCCGTCTGCTCGACGACCATGGGGACGAGGGTGTTGCCGTAGATCTCGACCGGGTCGCGGTCCCGCATGGGGGTGGTCCTTCCGTGTGTCAGGCCGGCCTGGCCGCCCCTCCGGGCAGGGGGCGGCGGCTGGTGAGAGGCCGCCCTCCGCCCGCGCGGACAGGTGGGGCGAGCCTCGCCGGTCGCTAATGTGGGGTATCGCAGGCAGGGCAGGAAGAGGCGCTGTTCGGCGTAGCGGCGGGCCGGCGCGGGCCGCGCCATGCGGCGGGACGGCGGCGGTGCCCCATAGGCGCTCGCGCTGCCGCCGCGGGCCTCAGGCCTGCGCCGGGGCCGCCTGCGCCAGCTCCTCCGGCGTCACGCTGCGCTCCGTCACCTGGGCGAGCTCCAGCATGAAGTCCACCACCTTTTCCTCGAAGATGGGGGAGCGGAGGCCCTCCGCGGCCTGCGGGTTCTTGCGGAAGAACTCCATCACCTGCTGCTCCTGGCCCGGGTAGCGCGCCGCCTCCTGCCGCATGGCCCGGCCCAGCTCCTCGCTCGTCACCGTCACGTTGTTGGTCCGGCCGATCTCGGAGAGCAGCAGGCCGAGCCGGATGCGGCGCTCGGCGATGGCGCGATACTCGGACTTGAGGGTTTCCTCGTCCTTACCCTTGTCGTCCTCCTCCAGGCGGCCGGCCTTCAGGTCCTGCTCCACGCGCTGCCAGATCTGCGCGAACTCCGCCTCCACCATGCCCTGGGGCACCGGGAAGTCGGCCCGCGCCGCCAGGGCGTCGAGCAGGGCGCGCTTCACCTTCAGGCGGGAGAGCCCGTCATATTCGCGCTGCAGCTGGGCGCGCAGCGCCTCCTTCAGCTTCTCCAGATCATCGAAGCCCACCGCCTTGGCCAGCTCATCATCCGCGGGGGGCTGGACGGGGCGCTTCAGGGCGCGCGCCGTCACCTCGAAGCTCACTGGCTTGCCGGCCAGCTGGGCCGCGCCGTACTCGGCCGGGAAGGTCACCTGTATGGTCCGGGTCTCGCCCGGAGCCAGCCCCTCCAGCTGCTCGGTGAAGCCCGGGATGAAGCCGGCGCCGCCGACCTCGATCGGCATCTCGCTGGCCGTCCCGCCGGGGAAGGGCTCGCCCGGCGTCCCATCCTCACCCAGCAGGCGGCCGGTGAAGTCGCAGACCAGCACTTCGCCCCGGGCGGCGCCGCGCAACTCCTCGACATCCTCCAGCCGGCGGTTGCGGCCGGCGATGTTCTCGAGCGCGGCATTCACCTGCTCCTCGGTCGGCTCGGCCTTCAGCCGCTCCACCGCGATGCCGGAGAAGTCCGGCATCGGCACCTCCGGCATCACCTCGAGCTCGACCTTGAACTCCAGGTCCGTGCCGTCGGCGAAGTTCACCACCTCCACCTTGGGCTGCTGGGCGGGGCGCAGGCCGCGGTCGGTCACGACCTGCTGGGTCGCCTGCTCCACCGACTGTTCCAGCACCTCCCCCATCACCGCCTGGCCGTAGCGCTGCTGGACCACCCGGGCGGGCACCTTGCCGGGCCGGAAGCCCGGCAGGCGCAGCTCGCGCCCGAGTTCGGCGATGCGGCGGTCGCGCTTGGCCGTGATGTCGCCGGCCGGGACGATGACGGTATAGGCCCGCTTCAGCCCTTCGTTCCCGACCTCGGTCACCTGCATGGTCTGCTGTCCAGTCTCGTTGCGGTAGGAGGGGCGGCCGGCGGCGCTGGTGCGGGCGGAGGGACTTGAACCCCCACGGCTTGCGCCACTGGAACCTAAATCCAGCGTGTCTGCCAGTTCCACCACGCCCGCCGGTGCCGCGAAAGCGCGCTCTGTAGCGCCGCGGCTGCCGGTTTCCAAGGACGGGCCGACCCCCCCCTTTTGGGGTCCTGAGGGCCCCCGGGCCGCGGCCCCCCTCGCTGGCCCGCACGCCCAGGTCGTTGCCGGAACCGGTCGATCGCTTTGCGTGCGATCGAGCACACCCCGCATCCCGTCCGCGCGGTACTGTGCCCATCGGACCGCGCGCGCCACGCTCGCGCCCGGCGGAGAGGAGACGGACGATGCCATTCCCGTTGATCGCGCTGGCCGCCACGATCGTTCCGGAAATAGTACGTTTGGTCGCCGGGGACCGCGCCGGCGCCGTGACGAGCGCCGTCAGCGACGCGGTGCGCGTCGCCACCGGCACCGAGGACCCCGTGGAGGCGAAGCGGAAGATCGACGAGGACCCGCAGATCGCCGCGCAGCTCCGGACCCGGCTGGCGGAGATCGCCGTCGAGCAGGAGCGGATGCGCCTGGACGCAGAGGAGAAGCAGCGGGCGGCCGAGCTTGCGGAGCTGGAGAAGCGGCTGGCCGACGTGCAGAACGCGCGCGCGACCATGCTGCAGCTCTCCGCCGGCAAGGACCCGATGCGCTGGGGGCCGCCGGTCGTCTCGGTCGTGGTCACCCTGACCTTCGTGCTCGCGCTGCTGGTCTTCACCCTGCCGAGCGTCTTCACGATCGCCGACGGCACGAAGGAGCTTGTCAACATCGTCCTCGGCGCCCTGGTCGCGGCCTTCACCGCCGTGATCAATTTCTGGATCGGCTCCTCGCAGGGCTCGCGCGACAAGGACGCGACGGTACGGGCGCTGCAGGCCGCCCAGGCCGAGCACGCAAACCGGGCGTTGGCCAACCAGGCACAGCAGGCCTCCGCAGCCCTCAGCAGCCAGACGGAGACGACCCAGGCGGCCATTGCCGGGCTCAAGCAGGTGGCGAGCACCTCCGCCGCGTCGTCGCCGCCATCCCCGATCGTCCCCATCGCCCTCGCGGCCGGCGCAGCCGCCGCCGGCGCGGCGGCCACGGCGGCCAAGCGCGGGGCTTTCGGCGCGGCGATCGAGCTGGTGCTCGACGAGGAGGGCGGGTTCAGCGACCACCCGCGTGACAAGGGTGGGCCGACCAATTTCGGCATCACCTACCGGACCTATGCCGCCTTCCACGAGATGGACCCGGAGAAGGTGACCGAGCAGATGATGCGCGAGCTGACGCGCGAGCAGGCGATCGAGATCTACCGCGCCAACTACTGGACGCCGGCGCGCTGCGACGCGCTGCCCCCGGGCCTCGACCTCTGCGTCTTCGACTTCGCCGTGAACGCCGGCGTGCGCACCGCGATCCGAACGCTACAGGAGGTGGTCGGCGTCACCGCCGACGGCTCGATCGGGCCGATCACCCTGGCCGCCGTGGCCGCCTGCGACAAGGAACGGGCGATCCGCCAGTTCGCCGAGAAGCGGCTGGCGTACTACCGCTCGCTCGCGGACTTTGACGCCTTCGGCCGCGGCTGGACGGTGCGGTCCATCGCAATCCGCGACGCCGGGCTTCGCATGGCGGCCCAAGCCAGGCAGCCGGAGACGGCGGTAGCCTGAGGCGGCTGGCGGCGGCGGTGGCGGCGCTTCGCCCGCCCCTCCGCCGCCGCGCGATCAGCCGAGCAACGCCTGCGCACAGGCATCGAGGATCGCGTCCTCGTCCAGCCCGTACTCCCGGTACAGGTCCGGCAGGTCGCCCCCCTGGCCGAACCGGTCAACCCCGAGCGGCACCACACGCTGCCCGCGAACCGCCCCCAGCCAGGCATGCGCCGCCGGGTGGCCGTCCAGCACCGTCACCAGCGCCGCATCCGGCGCGAGCGGCGCCAGCACCTGCTCGATCCAGGACGGGCCCGTGCCGCGTCCGGCCCGCGCCGCCCGCCGTCCCGCCAGCCACTCCGCATGCAGCCGGTCGGGCGAGGTGATGGCGAGCAGCCCCGCCCCGGGCACCTCCTCCCGGATCGCCGCGAAGGCAGCCTCGGCCTCCGGCCAGACCGGGCCCTGATAGGCGATGGCGAGCTTCGCCCCGGGCGCCGGCGGCACCACCCAGTGCGCGCCGGCCACCACCGCCGCGGGATCGAGCTGCCGTTCCGGCTGCTCAAGCGCCCGCGTCGAAAGCCGCAGCCAGACTGCGCTGCCCTCCGGCCGCTGCATGTGCTCGAAGGCCCAGCGCATCAGCACCGCGAGCTCGTCCGCATGCGCCGGCTCGAAGGCCGCGAGCCGATCCTGCGCCATGCCGAGCAGCGGCGTGTTGACCGACTGGTGCTGCCCGCCCTCCGGCGCCAGGGTCAGCCCGCTCGGCGTGCTCACCAGCAGGAAGCGCGCATCCTGGTAGCAGGCATAGATCAGCGCATCGAGCCCGCGGTTCACGAAGGGGTCGTACACCGTCCCCACCGGCAGCAGCCTTGCGCCATAGAGGTCGTGCGAAAGGCCGGCCGCCGCCAGCAGCAGGAACAGGTTCTGCTCGGCGATGCCGAGCTCGATGTGCTGGCCCTCCGGCGACATGCCCCAGCGCTGCGCGGAGGCGAGCTTGGCGTCGCGGAAGACATCGTTCTTCAGGTGCCGGTCGAACACGCCGCGCCGGTTCACCCAGGGGCCGAGATTGGTCGAGACGGTGACGTCCGGGCTCGTCGTCACGATACGCCGGGCGAGCTCCGCCGCCTCGCCCTGGCCGCGACCGAGCTCGGCCAGGATGTCGCCGAAGGCGGCCTGAGTGGAGAGCTTCCGCCCCGCCGGCACCTTCGGCACCGGGAAGGCGGCCGGGACCGGCACGGCGGGTGCGGCCAGCCGCCGCCCCTGCGGCGCGATCGGCCGGGCGAAGGGGATGCCCGCCAGGAAGTCGCGCAGCGCCGCCTCCGGCACCTCCAGCCCCTCGAACGCGTCCCACTCATGCCCGTCGCGGATGCGCATCTCCGCCTTGAAGCGGGCCATCTGCTCCTTGGTCATCAGCCCGGCGTGGTTGTCCTTGTGGCCGGCGAAGGGCAGGCCCATGCCCTTGATGGTGTAGGCGATGAAGCAGGTGGGCTGGTCGCCGGCGGCGTCCTGCGCGCGGAAGGCCTCGATCAGCGTCTCGATGTCGTGGCCGCCGAGATTGGTCATCAGCGCGGCCAGCTCGTCATCCGTCAGCGGGTCGAGGATGGCGCGCACGCCGGCGCTGCGGCCGAGATCGGCCAGCAGCGCCGCCCGCCAGGCGGCACCCCCCTGGAAGGTCAGCGCCGAGTAGAGGCTGTTCGGGCAGTCGTCGATCCAGTGCCGCAGCGCCTCGCCGCCTTCCCGCGCGAAGGCGGCTTCCAGCTTGCGGCCGTATTTCAGCGTGGCGACGTTCCACCCCATGTCGCGGAACAGCCCCTCGATGCGGCCGAACAGGCGGTCCGGCACCACGCTGTCCAGACTCTGCCGGTTGTAGTCCACGATCCACCAGACATTGCGGATGTCGTGCTTCCAGCCCTCGAGCAGCGCCTCGTAGATGTTCCCTTCGTCCAGCTCGGCATCGCCCACGATCGCCACGTGCCGCCCCGCCGGCAGGCCCTGCGGCGCCAGGCCCTTCAGGCGGACATAGTCCTGCACCAGCGCGCCGAAGCTGGTCAGCGCCACGCCGAGGCCGACCGAGCCCGTAGAGAAATCCACCTCCGCGCCATCCTTGACCCGTGAGGGATAGGGCTGGATGCCGCCGAAGGCGCGCAGCGTCGCGAGCTTCTCCCGGCTCTGCCGGCCGAGCAGATAGTTCAGCGCGTGGAAGACCGGCCCGGCATGCGGCTTCACCGCGACGCGGTCCTCCGGCCGGAGCATCTCACAGTAGAGCGCCGCGATGATGGAGACGACGGAGGCGGATGAGGCCTGGTGGCCGCCCACCTTCAGCCCGTCCCGGTTCGGGCGGATGTGATTGGCGTGGTGGATCATCCAGGCGGCGAGCCAGAGCAGCTTGCGCTCGATGGCGTGCAGCAGGCGCAGGCGCTCGGCTTCCGGCGCGTCCTGCAGCAGGGCCGGCCCGGCGCCGGTCAGCACGTTCATCGCCGTCCTCCCCGGATGCGAATGTCCGAGACATGGCCGGCGCAGCCCGGGGGAGCAAGGGCGCATGGCGAGCCGGGGCAGTGATGGTTCCACGCTCCCGCTCGCGTGACGCGATCCTGGCTGACCGGAGATTGCAACGGGACGGCTCCAGCGCCTAAGCCAGGACCAGCCATGACCGACGACCAGCCGACCTGGCCCACCCTGCCGCCTACCGGGCGGGCGGGCCTCGGGCGGCTGCCGCTGCTGCTGCTCGGCCTCGGCTTTGTCGCGCTGCTCGGCCTCGGCGGCACCGTGCTCTGGCTGGTCGGCGAGACGCGCGGCTACGCCACCGGCGTCGCCCAGGCGCTGGAGGTGCGCGTCGCCGCGGACCGCGTATTCACCATGCTGCAGTCGGCCGAGACCAGCCAGCGTGGCTACCTGATCACCGCCAATCCGAGCTACCTCGAGCTCTACCGCTCCGCGGCGGCGGGGCTGCCGGCGGGGGTGCAGGACCTGACGGAGCGCATCGCCGCCGATGGCGGCGAGCCGGTGCCGGAGCTGCAGCCCACCGTCGAGCAGAGGATGCAGGAGATGGCGCGGGTGCTCGCCATGGCCGATGCCGGCCAGCACGAGGAAGCGGCGGCCGTGGTCCGGGCGGGCCACGGTGCGCAGTTGATGCAGGAGCTGCGGGCGCTGATCTCCGGCATCCGCAGCCGCAGCGCGGAGCGCCTGGCCGCCCGTGCCGCCGGGCTGGACAAGGCGGGCCGCGTGCTGCTGGCCGGCGCCGCCGCGGCCTGCGCCCTGATCCTGCTGATCGCCGCCGGCTGCGTGCTGCTCGCCCGCCGCACCATCGCCCGGTTGCACGCGGCCGCCGCCGAGGTGCGCGCCGCCAATGAGGGGCTGGAGCAGCGCGTCGCCGAGCGCACCGCCGACCTCGCCGCCGCCAACGAGGAGGTCCAACGCTTTGCCTACATCGTCTCGCACGACCTCCGCTCCCCGCTGGTCAACGTGATGGGCTTCACCGCCGAGCTCGAGGCCTCGATCGCGCCGGTTGCCGCCCAGCTCGCCGCGGCGGAGGCGGCCAACCCCGCCCTGGTCAGTCCCGAGGCGCGGCGGGCGCTGGATGCCGAAATCCCGGAGGCGCTCGGCTTCATCCGCGGCGCGACCGAGCGCATGGACCGGCTGATCAGCGCCATCCTGCGCCTGTCGCGGGAGGGGCGGCGCACGCTGACGCCGGAGCCGGTGGACATGACCGTGCTGATCGAGGGGCTGGCGGCGACGCTGCGCCACCAGCTGGCCGAGGCGGGCGGCGAGATCGCGGTCGCCGCCCCGCTGCCCGGGCTGCTGACCGACCGGCTGGCGGTGGAGCAGGTCTTCGGCAACCTGCTCGACAACGCGGTCAAGTACCTGGACCCGGCGCGGCCCGGCCGCATCGCCGTGCGCGGCCGCGTGCAGGGCAGCCGCGCGGTGTTCGAGGTGGAGGATAACGGGCGCGGCATCGATGGGCGCGACCAGGAGCGGATCTTCGAGCTGTTCCGCCGCGCCGGCGCGCAGGACAGGGCGGGGGAGGGCATCGGGCTCGCGCATGTGCGGGCACTGGTCCGCCGCCTGGGCGGCGCGGTAGACTGCCGCTCGACGCCGGGCCACGGCTCGGTGTTTCGCGTCATCCTGCCGCGCCGCCTGGACGGCGCGGCACCGCTGGCCCGGGAGGCCGCCTGACCATGAACGCCGCCGCCCACGCCGTGACCATCGTGATGGTCGAGGACGATGACGGCCATGCCCGGTTGATCGAGCGCAACCTGAAGCGCGCCGGCGTCTTCAACGAGGTGCTGCACTTCTCGAGCGGCACCGCCGCGCTGCACCACCTGCTGGGCCCCGACCGGTCGCGCGGCGCGCCGATGCTGGTGCTGCTCGACCTCAACCTGCCGGACATGAGTGGCATCGACATCCTCGCGCGCATCAAGGACGATGCCGAGCTGCGCCTCGCCCCGGTCATCGTGCTGACGACGACCGACGATGAGCGCGAGATCCGCCGCTGCTACGACCTGGGCTGCAATGTCTACATCACGAAGCCCGTGAACTACGAGGCCTTCGCCCAGGCGATCCGTCAGCTCGGCCTGTTCCTGGCAGTGATCCAGGTGCCGCCGGCGTGACCATGGCTGCGGGCGAGCCCAGCCGCATCCTGTTCATCGACGACGATCCCGGCCTGCGCCGGCTGGTGCAGCGCGACCTCGAGCGGCGCGGCTGCACGGTGGTGACCGCGGCCGACGGCCCGGAGGGCTTGCGGCTCGCCGCCGCCGGCCCGCGCTTCGCCGCGATCTGCCTCGACCACTACATGCCGGGGGAGGACGGCCTCGCCATCCTGCCACGGCTGCTGGCCCTGCCTGAGCCCTCGCCGGTGGTCTTCGTCACCGGCTCCGAGGAGGGACGGATCGCCGTCGCCGCGCTGCGCGCCGGGGCGGCCGACTACGTGATCAAGGAGCCGGGGCCCGATTTCCCCGTGCTGCTCGCCGCCGCCATCGAGGGCGCAATCGAGCGGGAGACGCTGCGGCGCGAGAAGGCGGCCGCCGAGCAGGCGGTGCGCGAGGCGCTGACCCGCGCCGAGGAGCTGGCGCAGAGCCGCGCCGTGCTTTTGCGCGAGGTGAACCACCGCGTCGCAAACAGCCTGCAGCTGATCTCCTCGCTCGCACGCATGCAGGAATCGGCCATCACCGATCCCGGCGCGCGCCACGCGCTCTCCGAGATGCGCAATCGCATCGCCGCGGTCGCCCAGGTGCATCGCCGCCTCTACACCTCGGACGACGTCCGCAGCGTGGCGCTGGACGGCTACCTCGCGGGCCTCCTGGACGAGATCGCCCGCAGCGCCGGCGCGCCGCCGATCGAACTGTGCGCGGAGCCGCTGCGCGTGCCGCCGGACCGCGCCGTCTCGCTCGGCGTCATCGTCAGCGAGCTGGTCACCAACGCGATGAAATACGCCTATCCGGGCGGCAGCGGGCCGATCCGCGTGCGCCTCACCTCGGAGGCCGGCGCCGCGCTGCTCGAGGTGGTGGACGAGGGCGTCGGCCTGGGCAATGGCGGCTCCGGCAGCGGTCTCGGCGGGCGCGTCGTCGCGGCCCTCGCCGGCGCGCTGGGCGGCGCGGTGCAGACGACG
>DASQVL010000444.1:0-19904 GCA_035640795.1 Crenalkalicoccus sp.
CCGCCGCAGATGAGGAGTTGCTGGCCCGTGATGGCGCCCGCCTCCGGCCCTAGCAGGAAGGCAGTCAGCGCCGCGACCTCCTCAGGCCGGACCAGGCGCCCGATGGGGGGCATCTTCGGGGCGGCTGCGCTGCGCGCCGGATCGTGCAGCATCGCCGTGTCGGTGGCGGCCGGCGCCACCACGTTGACGGTGATGCGGCGCGGCGCGAGCTCGATCGCCCAGGACCGCGCCATCGCCACCAGCGCCGCCTTCGTCGCGGCGTACTGACTGCGGCCGGCGGCGCCTGCCGCGGTGCGGCTGCCGATCAGCACGATGCGCCCGCCATCGGGCATTTCCGGCACGAGAAGGTCGGCGAGGAGGGCGGCGACCTCGACGTGCAGATGCCAGAGCGTGCGGCCAGCCTCCAGGTCCAAAGCGCCGAGCGAGCCAGCCCGCATCAGCCCGGCGGCATGCACGAGGGCGGTCGGGTGGAGGCCCTCGATCGCGCGTCGGGTCGCCGCCTGATCGAGCAGGTCCACCGCGCGATGCGCAAGGCGCCGGTCGGCCTGAGCCGGGGCGGTGCGGCTCAGGCCCGTAACGCGCCAGCCCTCACGCAGCAGCCGCGCCGCAACCGCGGCGCCGATTCCGGAGCTCACGCCGGTGACGAGGGCGTGACCGGCGGCTGCGTCCTCCGTGGCCATGGCGGCGGATCCCTCCCTTGCCCCGTGCGGCCGCGCCGCGAGCCGTGATCATCTGGTGCTTGACATGGCCATCCTCCAGCGGATAGCAGACAGCCGCATATCGAACAAGAGTTCGCATTCCGATCATCACCTGCACGATGGGCAGGCGATGCGAGGGAGGGAGGAGGCGGTGCCGGACAGCACCCCAGGCGCACCGGTCCCGACACCGCGCGAGTGGGCGTCGGAGAACCCGAAGAACCTCGTGCAGTCCGTGGCCAAGGCCTTCGCCGTGCTGCACGCCTTCGGCCAGGAGCAGCCGGAGCTGACGGTGGCCGAGGTGGCGGCGCGCGCCGGGCTCGACCGCGGCACGGCCTTCCGACTGATCCACACGCTGGCGGGGCTCGGCTATCTGCGGCCGGTGCCGGATGGGCGCCGCTTCCGGTTGGCGCTGAAATGCCTCGAGCTTGGCTACTCGGTGCTCACGGCCGGCGACCTCCCGGGCCACGCCACGCCGCTGCTGCGCGAGCTGGTGCCGGGCGTGGCCGATGCCGGCTCGCTCGGTGTGCTCGAGAAGGGCGAGGTGATCTACCTCGCCCGCGTGGAAGCGGGGCTGGAACGGCACGGCCTCGTCCGGCGGCCGGGCACGCGCATCGGCGCCTACGCCACCGCCCTCGGCCAGGCGATCCTGGCCTGGCTGCCGCGCGCCGAGCAGGTCGCGCAGCTCGAGAGCGTCGAGCGCGTCAAGCTCTCGGAGCGCACCTTGACGGATCTGGACGCGCTGCTCGCGCGTCTCGAGGAGGTTCGAGCCCGCGGCTACGCCGTGTCGGATGGCGAGAACGCCTACGGGCTGCGGACCGTGGCGGCGCCGGTGCTGGACGCACGCGGTACGCCGCTGGCGGGGGTCAGCCTGACGGCGGGTGGGGGGCGGTTCTCCACGGAGGAGTTCGTCGCCCTGGCGGCGCCGCGGGCGCGACACCTGGCTGCCGCGCTGAGCGAGGGGGTGCGCCTTTCGCTCGGCGCCATCGGACTGCCGCGGCGGACGCGGTGAACCAACCTGCCGTGCCCGAGCTTCGCCTGCTCGCCGACGACCTCACCGGTGCCCTCGACACGGCCGCCGAGCTGACGGCGCTGTGCGGACCGGTGCAGGTCCTGTGGGACGGCGCAGCGGCTGCTGCCGTGCCGCCGGGCAGCGTCGCGCTGGATTGCGGCACAAGGGAAGCCTCGCGCGACATGGCCGTCGCGCGGGTCAGGACCCTGGCCCCGATGCTGGCCGTGGCCGGCGCGGGAATCGCCTACAAGAAGGTCGATAGCCTGCTGCGCGGCCACTTCGCGGCGGAGCTTGCGGCCTGTTTCGGCCTGGGCGCTTGGCCGTCCTGCATTCTTGCCCCCGCCTTCCCGGCCCAAGGGCGCATCACCCGCGGCGGTCGTGTCCTGGTGCGGCAACCCGGCGGCGGCTATTCGCCAGCCGGGGCCGGCGATCTTCTGGCCGCGCTCGCCGCTGAGGGGCTGCCGGCGAGGACGGGATCCCCCGACATGGCGTCGCCGCCCCACGGCATCACCGTGTGCGACGCCGAGACCGAGGACGACCTCGCGCGCCTCGCCGCCCTGGGCCGAAGGGCGCAGGGGCCGGTGCTGTGGTGCGGCAGCGGCGGGCTCGCCCATGCGCTCGCGGGCACGGCAACGGTGCGGCCCGCGCGCATGCTCCAGGCGCCGGTGCTGGGGCTGTTCGGCTCCGACCAGGCAGCGACGGCGCGGCAACTTGCGGCCTGCGGCCCGTGCTGGTTCCGGCTCGCCGATGGCGGGAGCGCGGAGGCGGCGCGCATCGCGTGGCGGATGGATAGGGACGGCGTGGCGCTGGTGAGCCTCGACCTCCCTCTCGGCACGGGCCGGGACGAAGCCGCACGACGCATCGAGGCAGCCTTCACCGAGCTGACCCGCCACCTGCCGCGGCCCGGCACGCTCCTCGCCGCGGGCGGCGAGACCCTGCGGGCGCTCTGCCGCGGCCTCGGCGCCCGGTCCCTGCGGACGACGGGGCTGGTCGCGCCCGGCGTGCCGCGATCCGTCATGCAGGGCGGCGCCTGGGACGGCATCGCCATCGTCTCGAAGTCCGGCGCGTTTGGCGGTGACCCGCTCTGGCGCGACCTCCTCGCCGGCAACGGCCTACCCCGAACCGGGAGCGACGAAGCATGAAGCCGCGGCATCTGGCGATCACCATGGGCGACCCGGCGGGGATCGGGCCCGAGATCATCGTCAAGGCCTGCCGGGCGCTCGCCGGGCGCATCGCCGCCGGCGAGCTGCGGCTGCTGGTCATCGGCAGCGGCCGCGCGCTGGAGAGCGCGCGCGCCGCGCTGACGCCCGATCTCGCCATTCCCGAGGTCACCGCCGACCGGGGCGAGTGGCCGGAGCTCTGCCTGCTGCAGGCCGGGCCGGAGGGCGGGCCGATCGAGCCCGGCGTGCTCTCGGCCGATGGCGGACGCTTGGCCTACCTCGCGGTCGAGCGCGGCGTCCGCCTGGCCATGGCGGGCCGCGCCGGCGCCATCGTCACCGCGCCGCTGAACAAGGAGGCGCTGAACAAGGCCGGCCACCACTACGCCGGCCACACCGAGATGCTGGCGGCGCTGACCGGCGTGACGGGCTCCGTGATGCTGCTGGCGCACGGCAACATGCGCGTCAGCCACGTCTCAACCCACGTGGCGCTTCAGGAGGTGCCGAAGCGGCTGACGCCGGAGCGCCTGCGGCTGGTGCTCGACCTGACGCACCGGGCGCTGCTGGCGCTCGGCGTGGCCTCGCCGCGCATCGCCGTTGCCGCCCTCAACCCGCATGCGGGGGAGGGCGGGCTGTTCGGCCGCGAGGACATCGAGGTCTCCGAGCCCACCATCGCCCAGGCGGTGCGCGACGGCCTGCAGATCTTCGGGCCGGTGCCGGGCGACACGGTCTTCGTGAAGCTGCGCGCCGGCCAGTACGACGCGGTGGTCGCGATGTACCACGACCAGGGGCACATCCCGGTCAAGCTGCTCGGCTTCTCGGTGGACCCCGCAACCGGCGCGTGGGAGGCGCTGTCGGGCGTGAACATCACGCTCGGCCTGCCGATCATCCGCACCTCGGTGGACCACGGCACCGCCTTCGACATCGCCGGCAAGGGCATCGCCAGCGAGCGCAGCCTGGTCGAGGCGATCGAGTACGCCGAGCGGCTCGCCGCCCACCGCGCCGCCACCGCCGCCTGACCACCTGAGGACCAGCACGTGACCGACCTGCTCCGCCCCATCGAGATCGACCGACCGCCGCGCATCGAGTTCGGCCCCGGTCTTGTCGGCGTCATTGGCCGCTGGGCTGCCGCGCGCGGCATCACCCGGAGCCTCGTCATCACCGGCGCCTCCAATGCCGCGCGCGTGGCCCTGCTCGGCCTGCCCGGCGAGGTCGCCGTCTTCGGCGAGGTGAAGCCCGAGCCGGACATCCCGAACCTGCAGGCCGCCCTGGCGATGGCCGAGCGGGTGCGGCCGGAGCTGGTGGTGGGCTTCGGCGGCGGCAGCGCCATGGACCTCGCCAAGCTGGTCGCCGTCCTGCCCGGTAGCGGCCAGTCGATCGAGGACGTGGTCGGGCCGGAGCGCGTGGCCGGCCGCCGCGTCGCGCTGGCACAGGTGCCCACCACCTCCGGCACCGGCAGCGAGGCCGGCACGCGCGCCCTGGTCACGGACCCGGCGACGCAGAACAAGCTGGCGGTGCAGAGCCGGCACATGCTGGCGGACCTGGCGGTCCTGGACCCCGACCTGACCCTGACCGTGCCGCAAGCGGTCACCGCGGCGACCGGCGTGGACGCGCTGGCGCACTGCGCCGAGGCCTTCACCAGCCGCAAGGCGCATCCGCTGGTCGACCTCTACGCGGTGGAGGGCATCCGCCTGGTCGGCCGCTTCCTCGGCCGGGCGGTGGCCGACGGCAGCGACCGCGAGGCGCGGGCCGGGCTCTCGCTCGCCTCGCTCTACGGCGGCTTCTGCCTGGGGCCGGTGAACACCACGGCCGGGCATGCCGTCGCCTACCCGCTGGGGACACGGCACCACATCGCGCACGGCCTCGCCTGCGCGGTGATCTTCCCGCACACCCTCGCCTTCAACGCCCCGGCGGCGCCGGACAAGACGGCGCTGATCCTCGCGGCGCTCGGCCTCGACCCGGCCAGGGGCGAGGGCGCGGTGCGGGAAGCGGCCTACGGATTCTGCGCCCGGCTCGGGATCGAGATGCGCCTCTCGCGCCTCGGCGTGCCGGAGGCCGATCTGCCCGCCATGGCGGCGGAGGCGCACGCCATCCGCCGCCTGCTCGACAACAACCCCCGCGACATCGGCCGCGAGCAGATCCTCGCGATGTACCGCGCCGCGTTGTGAGCCTGGAAACCAGGGAGACGGACCATGCCGGACAGCACCGGACCGATCGAGCGGCCTGAGGTCCTCGCACCCGCGCCGGGCGATCCCGCGCGGATCGAGGCCTTCATCCCGACGCCCTGCGTGCAGAACCACGCCGCCTTCATCACGCCGCTGCCCGGTGGCGATCTCGGCTGCGCCTGGTTCGGCGGCACGCAGGAGGGAATCCCCGACATCTCCGTCCACTTCTCCCGCCTCGCGCCCGACGCTGACCGCTGGTCGCGGCCGGTGCGGCTCTCCGACGACCCGACGCGGTCGGAGCAGAACCCGCTGCTCTTCCCCACGCCGGACGGCGCGGCGCTGTGGCTGCTGTGGACCGCGCAGGTCGGCGGCAACCAGGACACGGCGCTGATCCGCCGGCGCATCTCGCGGGACGGCGGCCGGAGCTGGGGGCCGATCGAGGACGTCATCCCCGAGAAGCCGGGCTACGGCACCTTCATCCGCAGCCCCATCGTGGCGAACGCCCGCGGCGAGTGGCTGCTGCCGATCTGGCACTGCACCAGGCCGGCGGCCGGCCCCTGGACCGGCGATCTCGACACCTCCTCCGTGCTGCTCTCGGCCGATGGCGGCGGGAGCTGGGAGGAATGCCCGGTGCCGGACAGCACCGGCTGCGTGCACATGTCCATCGTGCCCTGGAAGGGTGGCAGCCTGCTGGCCTTCTATCGCAGCCGCTGGGCGGACAATGTCTACCGCAGCGTCTCCACCGACGGCGGCCGCAGCTGGAGCGCGCCGCGGCCCATCGCGCTGCCCAACAACAACAGCTCGATTATGGCGCTCACCCTTGCCAGCGGTGCCGTCGCGCTGATCTACAACGAGAGCAGCGCGGCGGACGCCACCGGCCGCCGCCTCTCGCTCTACGACGACATCGGCGGGGAGGCGCCCGCCCCCGCGCCGGTCACCGGCCACCGCGCCGCCTTCTGGGGAGCGCCGCGCGCGCCGCTGACCATCGCGCTCTCGGAGGATGGCGGTCTCACCTGGCCATACCGCCGCAATCTGGAGACCGGCGACGGCTACTGCATGACCAACAATTCGAAGGACCGGCTGAACCGCGAGTTCTCCTACCCCTCGCTGTGTCAGACCAAGGATGGCGCGCTGCACCTCGCCTACACCTATTGGCGGCAGGCGATCAAATACGTCCGCATCGACGAGGCCTGGATCCGGGGTGCCGCCGCATGACCGGCGAAGCCCTCCACCCGCGCGGCGTCTTTTGCGCCGCCCTGACGCCGCTCGATGCGGCGTTGATGCCCGATCATGCGCGATTCGTCGCCCACTGCCGGCGGCTGCTGGACGAGGGGTGCGACGGCATCGCCATGCTCGGCACCACCGGCGAGGCGAACAGCTTCTCCGCCGACGAGCGCAAGGGCCTGCTGGAAGCGGCCATCGCCGGCGGCATCGCGCCGGACCGGCTGCTGCCCGGCACGGGCGTGGCGGCGCTGACCGAGACAGTGGCGCTGACGCGGCATGCGCTCGGCTGCGGCGTGACCACCGTGGTGATGCTGCCGCCCTTCTACTACAAGGGCGTGACCGAGGACGGAGTGTTCGCCAGCTACGCCGAGATCGTGGAGCGGGTGGGCGACGCGCGGCTGCGCGTGGTGCTCTACCACATCCCGCAGATGTCGGCGGTGCCGATCACCTTCCCGCTGATCGCGCGGCTGCGCGCCCGCTACCCGGGCGTGTTCACGGGCATCAAGGATTCTGCCGGTGACTTCGGGAACATGCAGGGGCTGGCGAGGGAGTTCCCGGGCCTCGCCGTGCTGGCGGGCGCCGATCCGCTGATGCTGCCGCTGCTGCGCGAAGGCGGGGCGGGCTGCATCACCGCCACCTGCAACCTGGTGGCCGCGGAGCTGGCCTTCGTCTTCCGGAACTTCGACGATCCGGCGCAGGCCGCGGCGGTGGAAGCGGCGCAGGCGCGCATCGTCGCCGCGCGCAACCGCGCCTCGCGCTTCGCGCAGATGGCGTCGCTGAAGGTGCTGCTCGCCCGACGCACGGGGGAGGAGGGCTGGCGGCGCATGCGGCCGCCGCTGCTGCCGCTCTCGGCCGAGGAGGCTTCGGCGCTGCTCGAGGCCTAGAGGCCTGCCCCCTGAAGGGCGCCCGACCACCCACCCGTGTGACGACGGCGCGTTCCGGCGCCGATGCGGCAAATCCGGCTACGAAAAGGCCGGTCGGAATTCAAGGAGGATCGTGATGCGCAGACGCGAACTGATGGCAATGGCCGCCGCCGGCACCGGGGCCTTCGGGCTGCTGGCCGCCCCGGCGGTCCGGGCGCAGGAGCCCTGGCCCAAGGGCAAGCAGATCCGGGTCATCTGCCCCTGGCCCCCCGGCGCGGCGAACGACACGCTGGCGCGGCTGCTGGCGCAGGGGCTGCAGGAGAAGCTCGGTGCCATTGCCGTGGTGGAGAACCGCACCGGCGGGGCCGGCCTGATCGGCACGAATGCTGTGCTGCAGGCCGCGCCGGACGGCTACACCCTGCTCGCCTCGGCCTTCAACACGGCGGTGATGCCGCTGGTGCTGAAGGGCGCCACCTTCGACCCGCAGCGCGACCTCGAAGTGATGGCCCGCACCGCCCAGGCCCCGCTCGTCATGGTGATCAGCGGCGCCCGCCCGGAGCGGAGCCTGGCCGAGGTGGTGGCAGCGGCAAAGGCCAGGCCGCACGACTGGAGCATCGCCATCTCCTCGCTCGGCTCCGCCGGCCATCTGGCCACCATCGAGTTCAACCGCCGCACCGGCGCGGACCTGGACATGGTGACCTATCGCGGCACTCAGCCCGCACTGACCGACCTGATGTCGGGCAGCGCCCAGCTGCTGATCGACCCGTGCTTCGCGCTGCTGCCCGCGACCGGCGACGGGAAGATCCGGGCGCTGGCCATCGCCACCCCCCGCCGGTCCAACCTGGCGCCGGACCTCCCCACCATGGCGGAGGCCGGGCTGCCGGGCTTCGAGTTCCAGTCCTGGTATGGCGTCTGGGCGCCGAAGGGCACGCCCGCCGAGATCTGCCAGCGGGTGAACGCGCTGATGCAGGAGACGATGCGCGATCCCGCCATCGTGCAGCGCCTGACCGGCCAGCTGCTGGAGCCGGTCACGGAGAGCATCGAGGCGAGCAGGCAGTTCATCGCCGCCGAGATCGCGCGCGCGACCGAGCTGCTCCGCAGCGTCAACTACCAGCCGGAGTGACGCCCGCGATCGCCCCGCCCCTCAGCCCAGGGTCGCGCCCGGCGTGTAGCCGAGCTTGGCCGAGATGGCCTCGGCATGCGCGACGACCTGCTCGGCGAGCGCCGGTATCCGCTCATCGGGGATCCGCCGCGCGGGCCCGCTTGCGCTGATCGCGGCGAAGACCCTGCCCGCGGCGCTGCGGATCGGCGCGCCGACGCAACGGATGTCGGGCTGGTGCTCGCAATTGTCGATGGAGTGGCCGCAGGCGCGGATGGCCGCGAGCTCGCGCCGGAGCGCGGCCGGGTCGACGATCGTGTTGCGGGTGAGGGGCTTGAGGCCCAGCCGGATGACGCGTTCGACCGCAGCCTCGGGCTGGAAGGCGAGTGCTGCCTTGCCGACCCCGGTGCAGTGGCACGGGCTGGCCTCCATCGTGACGACGGTGTTGTGCGGGCGGCCCGCCGCGCGCTCGGTGCGCTCCACGAAGACCATCTGCGATCCGTCGAACACGCAGAGATGCACGTCCTCGCCGCTGAGCCGGGCGAGCGTGTCCACGTAGGGCCGTGCCTCGCGGTAGAGCGGAAGGTTGGTCAGCGCCACGTTGCCGAGCTCGAACAGCTTGAGGCCGAGCCGGTAGCGCTCGCGGCTCGCGTCCTGCTCCAGGAAGCCGAGCGCGCGCAGGCTGTCGACGATGCGGTGCACCGTGGTGCGCGGCATGCCGGTGCGGCGCGCGATCTCGATGACCGTCAGCTCGCGGTCCACTGCCGAGTAGCACTCCAGCACCTCGAGCATCTTGAACAGCGACTTGATGTTCTGCCGGCTGTCCGTGACGCCGAGCGCCGAGGCCGAGGTGAGCAGGTCATCGGGCATGGCTGGGCCGGAGGTAGGGGGCGCCGGACACGGAGGCAAGTGCTGCCGCGTCCGGCGCCGGGCGATGCGGGACCGCGCCGCCCTATTCGGCGGCGGCGCGGGCGCGACCTTCCTCCAGCTCCAGCAGGTGGCGGAGGGCGGGCTCGATGGCCGCGCGCTGCCCGGCGCTCGCCGCCGGCATCGGGGCACGCGGCAGGCCGGCGGGGCAGCCCTGCAGCTCCTGCGCGTACTTCACGCAGGCGGGCAGGTTGTCGCCCACGATCGTGTTCCAGAACCGCAGCAGGCGGATGTGCAGCTCCTTCGCGGTGGCGTGGTCGCCGCGCTGGACCGCGTTCCACAGCGCCACGCAGGCGCCTGGCACGGCCGCCGGGTTGGCGGCGATCGTCCCCGGCGAGCCGAGGGCGAAGGACGGGTAGAGCAGCGCGTCCACCGCGGTGAAGACCAGCTTGCCCGCGGGCACGTCGAGCAGCAGGTCCGCCATCAGCTTGAGGTCGCCCTGGCTCTGCTTCACGCCGAGCACCCCGGGGATCTCCCGCATGATCCGCAGCAGCTGCGCCGGGCTGAGGTAGTTCCAGGGGATGACGTTGTAGATCAGGACCGGCTGCTTCACCGACTCGGCCAGGGTCTTGAAGTGGCTGTATGTGGCGTCCTCGTCCGGCTTGAACAGGTAGTGGACCGGCGTGATCTGCAGCGCGGCGATGTTCAGGTCTTCCACGTCGCGCGCCCGGAGGATCGCCTCGCGCGTGCTGTTCGCGATGATGCCGGCCACCACCGGCACCCTGCCGTCGACCTCCTCGACCGTCGCCGTCATCAGGCGCTTGAACTCGTCGCGGGTGAGGGTGTGGCCCTCGCCGGTGCTGCCGCCCACGCAGACCCCGTGCACGCCCTTGCCGAGGAAGAAGCGGATCTGGGCGCGGAAGGCGCGCTCGTCGATCTCGCCTTCGGCGGTGAAGGGGGTGGTGGTCGGCGGGATGATGCCGTGCAGTTGGGTGGCCATGCTTCCTCCTCTTGGGGTCCCGGCATAATGTCCGGAATGCGGGCTAGCTTAGGCTACCCAACGACCCCGTCAACAGCCGCATGCCGGAGCGGTCACCGAGATTCGGCTACCCGCCCTGAGGCACGCCTCGAAACCCATTGACACCGTCGCGCCGCACCGGACAATCTGACGTCCGCATTTCAGACATGCCAGATCCGGCATGTCTCACGAGAGAGACTCCGTCCTCCGGCGCAACCCGGAGCAGGCGAAGCGTTGGGAAGGAAACAGGATGAGCGCCAGGACTGGAATCGCCCCCTTTGAAGCCACCTCCGCAGACGAGGCGGTCGGGCGTGGAAGCAGCCAGATGACGCGGGTGGCACTGGCGAGTGCCATAGGCAACATGATCGAGTACTATGACTTCACGCTCTACGCCACGGCGACCGCGCTGGTGTTCAACAAGATCTTCTTCCCCAGTGCCGATCCGATGGTCGGCTCTCTTGCCGCCTTCGCCACCTTCTTCGTCGGTTATTGCGCGCGGCCGCTGGGCGGCATCCTGTTCGGGCATTTCGGCGATCGCATCGGCCGGAAGACCAGCCTGCTGCTGACCATCCTGATCATGGGCCTCGGCACCTTCCTGATCGGGCTGATGCCCTCCTACGAGCAGATCGGCATTCTTGCCCCCATCTGCCTCCTGATCCTGCGGGCGCTTCAGGGCATCGGCATCGGCGGCGAGTATGGCGGCGGCATGGTGATGACCGTCGAACACGCCCCGCCGCAGCGGCGCGGCTTCTTCTCCGCACTGGTGCATGTCGGCGTTCCCGCTGGCTTCCTGATCCCCATCGTGCTGCTGACGCTGCTCTCCACCTCCATGGACGAGGTCAGCTTCCTGTCCTGGGGCTGGCGTCTGCCCTTCCTGTTCAGCATCGCGCTGGTCGGCGTCGGGCTGTTCATCCGGTTCCGGATCAGCGAGACCCCGGCCTTCCGCCAGGTGCTGCAGCAGGAGCGACCGGCCGATCTCCCGGTGCTGGAGGTCGTGCGCGATCACCACCGCAATGCGATCCTGGGGATCGGTGCCAAGATCGCCGAGAGCGGGCTGTTCAATATCTACGCGGTCTTCGCCATCACCTATTGCGTGACCAAGCTCGGCCTGCCGCGCCAGAGCATCCTGAACGGCGTGCTGGTGGGCTGCGCCCTGGAATGCCTGACCCTGCCGTTCTTCGGTGCCCTGTCGGACCGCATCGGTCGCCGCGCCGTATATCTCGGCGGAATGGTGTTCCAGGCGCTGCTGGCGGCCGTGTTCTTCGGCATGCTCTCGACCGGCCAGGTCGGGATGATCTGGCTGGCCATTGCGCTGGGCCTGGCGATCGGCCACGGCTCCGTCTACGGCGCGCAGGGCGCCTTCTTCTCCGAGCTCTTCCCGGCCCGCATCCGATACAGCGGCCTGTCGGTCGTGCAGCAGGTCGGCCCCATTCTGGGCGGCGGGCTGTCGCCCCTCGTGGCAACCGCGCTGCTGGCCGAGTACGGCGCGACCTGGCCGATCGCAATCTACATGGCGGGCATCGCAGTGCTGTCGGGTCTCTGCGCCCTGATGCTGCGGCCGCGGTACGCGGCCTGACAAGCTGCCATGCTGCCGGGGGCGCCGCCTTGGCTGCGCCCCCGGCAGCGATCTCTCCGCCCGCCCAATGACTTCGAGGGAGCAATCGAGAATGATGGTACGCCGACCGCGCCGACCCACCCGCAGGCGCGCCGTCAGCCGGTGTTTTGCGCTCGCACTGGCCGCGCTGCTTGCGCAGGCCGGCGGCGCGGTCGCGCAGTCCTATCCCAACCGGCCGGTCCGGATCGTGGTGCCCTTCGCGGCAGGCGGCGGCATCGACAGCGTGTCGCGCCCGCTTGCCCAGCAGCTGAGCGGCATCCTCGGCCAGCCGGTGGTGGTCGACAACCGCCCCGGAGCGGCCGGGAATATCGGCCTGGAGCACGTCGCCGACGCGGCGCCGGACGGCTACACGCTGCTGCACGCCAATTCCGGCGTGCTGGTCACCAACCCGATCCTCTACACCAAGCTGCGCGTGCAGCCGGAGCGCGACCTCACCCCGATCGGGCAGGTCACCACCGATCCGCTGCTGTACATCGTCCCGGCGAGCCTGCCCGTCCGCACGCTGCGCGAGTTCGTGGACTACGCGAAGGCGCGGCCCGGCCAGGTGAGCTTCGGCTCGGGCGGCGCGGGCGGGGTGACGCACCTGGTCGGCGAGCTCTTCGCCCTGCGCGCCGGCGTGCAGCTGATCCACGTGCCCTATCGCGGCGCCGCGCCCGCCCTGACCGACCTGATCGCCGGGCGCATCCAGCTGATGTTCGACACGCTGGGGCTGATCCAGTCGCACCAGGGCGCCGGCAGCATCCGGCTGCTCGCCGTGGCGACGCCGGAGCGCGCGCCCATGCTGCCGGACCTGCCCACCGCGGCCGAGGCCGGCGTGCCCGGGGCGGAGGTGAACAGCTGGCAGGCGCTGGTGGCGCCGGCGCGCACCGATCCGGCCATCATCGCCACGCTGACGGCGGCGCTGAAACAGGCGCTGGCCTCGCCGGAGCTGTCACGGCTCTACGCCGAGCGCGGCTTCGTCCCGACCTACAATCCGCCCGATGTCGTGCGGGCGAACATGGCGGCGGAGACCCGCAGCTGGAGCGAGCTGATCCGGCGGGCCGACATCCGGCTGGAGTAGGTGGGCGGTGCCCAACGAAGGACCGCGCCGCCGGCGCTGAGGCGGCGCCTGCAGCGTGCCGCGCCATGCGGCCACTCACCGGGCTTGGGGAGGAGAACGAAGGTGCCAGAGGACATGCCAGGAAACGACATCCGTCGCCACATCAACCGTCGCGGCACGCTCGGCCTCTCCGCCGCGGCACTTGCCGCCATGGCCCTGCGGCAGGCCTCCGCCGCCATCCCCACCGCGGCCGCGGAGCCGCCGAGACTTGCCGTCGAGAGCGGCGCGTCGCTCCGCATCCTCCGCCCCGCCCGCTTCGTCGAGCCGGACGAGGTGATATTCCGCGAGAACGCCCAGCGGTTCAGCCAGCAATTCAACGTGCCGGTGCGGGTCGACTTCGTGAGCTGGGAGGATCTGGGCGCGCAGACCGCCGTCGCCGCGAACACCGGCTCCGGCCCCGACATCGTCATCGGCTGGGGCGAGTACCCAGCCATCTATGCCGACAAGCTGGTGGAGGTCTCCGACCTCGCCGAGTATCTCGGCCGGAAGTATGGCGGCTGGATGTTCCAGGCCGAGAAGCACGGCAAGCGCGACCGCACCGCCAACTGGATCAGCATCCCGATGGGCGGCTCCATCGGTCCGATCGTCTATCGCGGCTCTGCGGTGCGCGAGGCGGGCTTCGAGAGCATCCCGAGCGATCTCGGCGAGTTCCTCCGCCTCTGCCAGGCGCTGAAGCGGAACGGGAAGCCCGCCGGCTTCGCGCTCGGCAATGCCGTGGGCGACGGCAATGCCTTCGCCAGCTGGCTGATCTGGGCGCATGGCGCCTCTCTGGTCGACGAGAACGGCAAGGTGGCGATCAGCAGCCCGCAGACGTTGGCCGCGCTGAACTACCTGAAGGAGCTGTATCCGACCTTCATCTCCGGCACGCTCGGCTGGAACGACGTCAGCAACAACCGCGCCTACGCCGCGAACGAGCTGTTCCTGACCGGCAACGGCATCTCGCTCTACTACGCGCTGAAGAAGGACGCGGCCACGGCGGCGATGGCCGAGGATACCGAGCACGCGCTGTGGCCGTCCGGCGCGGCGGGCTCGCCGCCGATGCGCGTGCTGATCCTGAACGGCATGGTGTTCCGGCACTCGCGCTTCCCGAATGCGGCGAAGGAGTTCATCCGCTTCATGATGGAGGCGGAGCAGTATGACCGCTGGCTGACCGGCTGCCTCGGCTACTGGTCCCATCCCCTGGAGGCCTATGGGCGGAGTGCGGTGTGGAGCTCGGACCCGAAGCTGCTGGTGCTGCGCGACGC
Organism: Crenalkalicoccus sp.; assembly: GCA_035640795.1. GTDB lineage: Bacteria > Pseudomonadota > Alphaproteobacteria > Acetobacterales > Acetobacteraceae > DASQVL01. The sequence goes on from DASQVL010000444.1 coordinate 14,059, forward strand.
CATGGGCTTCCGGTTCTGGGATGGCTACAAGGGACCGATCACCCAGGCCTCGGGTTCGGTGACGGCGGAGTACATCCTGGTGCAGATGTGCGCCGCGGTCGCCTCCGGCCAGGCGACGCCGGAGGCCGCGGTGCGGGAGGCGGAGCGACGCACCCGCCGCTACTATCGCGGCTGATGCGGGGCGTGGTGTCCGTCTGGCAGGCCAGTGATTCGGCCGTCGGCAAGAGGCCCTGTTGGGGCCTCGCGCATAGGCCAAGCAGGTGCGTCGGAGTTCCGCTCGCATAGGCAATCCGGCGCGGCCCATCCTCCCGCCCGCTGTGGCTGCGGATGAGGGGCGTGACGCCGGCGGCGCGTGCGATTGGGCGGCCGGTTCCGGCGAGTTCCGGGGGGTGGCGAACATCGCCTATCCCCCGAGGCGCGCTCCGAGCTGCACCCAAATCGTCTTGGCTTCGGTATAGGCCTCCAGCGCAGCCCGCCCGAGATCGCGTCCTATGCCGGATTCGCCGCCCATGCCGCCCCAGGGCAGCCTCGGGTCGGTCGGACCGTAGGTGTTGACCCACACGGTGCCGGCGCGGATGCCATCGGCGAAGCGGTGCGCGCGCGTCACATCGCGCGTCCACACGGCGGAGGCCAGGCTGTAGGCGGTGCCATTCGTCATCTGCAGCGCCTCCACCTCGTCGGAGAAGCGCAGCACCGCGACGACGGGGCCGAAGATCTCCTCCTGCGCGATGCTCATATTGGGCTGCACATCGGTGAAGACGGTCGGCTGCACCAGGAAGCCACGATTGCCGACGCGCTCGCCGCCCGTCACCAGGGTCGCGCCCTCATTCCGGCCGATTTCCACGTAGCGCAGAACGGTCTCCATCTGCTTGCGGGAGATCACGGGACCCATGGTCGTGAGTGGATCGAGCGGATCGCCCAGCCGCAGCGCCGCCGCGCGGGCGGCGAAGCGCGCAACGAATTCATCATGGACGCTGTCCTCCACGATGATGCGGGTGACGGCGGAGCAGACCTGGCCGGCGTTGAAGAAAGCACCGGCGGCCACCTGACGCACTGCCGCCTCCATATCCGCATCGGCGAAGATCACGCTGGCCGCCTTGCCGCCAAGTTCCAGCCCCACGCGCGTCACGTTCTCCGCCGCCAGCCGCATGATGGCCTTGCCGACGCCGGGCGACCCGGTGAACGCGATCTTGTCGATGCCGGGGTGTGCCACCATGGCATTGCCGGCGACGGTGCCGGGGCCAGGCAGGATGTTCAGCACGCCGGGCGGTAGCCCCGCCTCAAGCGCCGCATGGCCGAGCCACAGCGCGGAGAGCGGCGTCAGCTCCGCCGGCTTCAGCACCACGGTGCAGCCGCAGGCCAGGGCCGGCGCCACCTTCCACACCGCGTTCATCAGCGGGAAATTCCACGGCACGATGATGCCGGCCACGCCCACGGGGAGGCGCTTCGTGAAGGTCAGCGCATCGGCGCGCGCCGGGATGACATCGCCGCTCAGTTTGTCGGCCCACCCGGCAAAGTGCTCCAGCGTGTCGATGGCGTTCGTGACGTCCTGCCGCCGCGTCGCAGCCAGGGGTTTGCCGGCATCCATGCTCTCAAGGAGGACCACCTCCTCGGAGCTCTGCCGCAGGATCTCCGCCAGACGATAGAGGATGCGACCGCGCTGCGCCCCGGTCATCGCGCCCCAGGGCCCGCGCAGCGCCTCGCGCGCCGCGGTGACGGCGATGTCCACATCCGCCGCGCCGGCCCGCGCCAGCTCGGCGATGGTGTCCTCGGTGGCGGGGTTGATGGAGGCGAAGCTTTCGCCGCCCTGCGCCTCGGTCCACTTGCCGCCGATCAGAAGCCTGGTCGGGGGCAGAATGCTCGTTTGGGTCATGGCGAACTCCTGCTATGCGCGGTCGTCAGGAGTGTCACGGCCCCACCGCCGCCGTTCAAACCGGAATTCCTGGCGGGTCGATCGGAAGTCCCGATCACCTGTGCCGATGACAATGGCCGATCAAGCGCCGAACGCAGATCGAGCGATCTGGCTACCGCCAGAAAAGCATGCGTCACGGGCGAGAGAGGATCGCGCCCGGCGGCGACCACACCGATGCTCTGCGACGCCCTCGGCCGCACCAGCGGGAGAGCACGCAGCCCCTCGCCAAACACGGTCAGGAGACTATGCGGTACAATGCTGGCCCAGTCGCCGGAGTGGACATGCGCGCAGATCGCCAGCATGGAGGTCGTCTCCATCCGCGGCGGAGCGAGAGAGGCGCCAGCCTGGCCGATGATCCGGTCGATGATGCGCCGGTTCTGCATCCCCTTTGTCAGCAGGCAGAGCGGCAGTTCCGCCGCCTCCGCCCAGGTGACGCTCCGGCGTGCCGCGAATGGCCCGCCCGGTGCGGTCAGCAGCACGTAGCACTCCTCGTAGAGCGCGAGGCTGCGGACATTGTGCAGCGGCTCGTTGTCCAGGTAGGTGATGCCCGCATCCAGCTCGCAATTGTCCAGCCCGCGCTGAATCTCCAGCGAGGCCATGGACTGCACCTCGACCGTCATCTTCGGGTGCTTGCGGCAGAACGGCGTCACCAGCAGCGGCGTCGCCACCACTGCCGCGGGCACGACGCCCAGGCGCAGCCGGCCGGTCAGGTCCCACTTCATATGCGCCAGGTCCTGGTCCAGCGCGTCCCGGTCGGCCAGCGTGTGCTGCGCCCAGACCAGCACGCGCTGCCCGGCTTCTGTCAGGCAGCGGAAACGCGGGCCGCCACGCTCGATCAGCGGCACGCCCAGCTCTGCTTCCAGCTGCCTGACCGCCTCGGAGAGCGTGGACTGCGTCACATGGCAGGCTTCCGCGGCCCGCGCGTGGTGCTGCTCCCGCGCCAGGGCGACGAAGTAGCGCAGGTGGCGCAGGTTCATGTCACATTGGCCAGCGCCGCGCCGGGCTGCTTTCGCTCAATGCAGCCCGGCGATGCGGGCGCGCTGCTGCACCAGGGCGAGCACGGTGTCGAGAGTCGGAGTAGGGATATCGGTCAGCCGGCCCAGTTCCTGCACGACAGTGACGAGGGGGGCGATCTCCATGGGCCGGCTGCGCTCCAGATCCTGCAGCATGGACGTCTTGTGCGCACCGACCGCGCCGGCACCGTTGATGCGCCGCTCCACATCCACGCGGAAGCGCACGCCAAGCGTCTCCGCGATGGTCTGGGCCTCGGTCATCATCGCCCGCGCCACGGCGCGCGTGCCCGGATCGGCGGCGATGATGTCCAGCGTCGCATGGGTCAGGGCACTGATCGGGTTGAAGCAGAGATTGCCCCAGAGCTTCAGCCAGATCTCGTCACGGATGCGGTCCAGCACAGGTGCGCGCAGCCCCGCCGCCTCCATCATACGGCTCAATGCCATCACCCGTTCCGTCTTCTCGCCGGAAGGCTCGCCGAGAGGGAATTTGTCGCCGTAGATGTGCTGGACGACGCCCGGCTCGACGACTTCCGTCGCCGGATAGACGATGCAGCCCAGGGCGCGCTCCGGCCCCAGCACCTTCCATTGCCGGCCATCGGGGTCGATGCTCGACAGGGTCGAGCCCTCCAGCGGTCCGCCATGGCGGTGGAAATACCAGTAGGGGATGCCATTCACGGCGGTGACGATGCTGGTGTCGTTGCCGATCAGCGGCAGCATGCTGTCCACCACGCCGGGCACGGAATGCGCCTTGAGCGCGATGAAGACGTAGTCCTGCGGGCCGAGATCGGCCGGAGTGTCGGTACAGGTCAGGTGCGCGACGCGCTCCTCCTCGCCGATCCGCAGCGTCAGTCCTTTGGCGCGCATCGCCTGCAGATGCGGCCCGCGCGCGACCAGGCTGACCTCCGCCCCCGCCCGGGCCAGCTCGACGCCGAGATAGCCGCCGATGGCGCCCGCTCCATAGATGCAGATCCTCATGGACATTCTCCCCGCTGTGTCGCGCGGCGCCGCGCCACGCGTTCAGACCGTCTCGATGTCAGGCACCAGGTCCAGGATCTCCTCGAACTCGGTGATGCGGTCGATCTCCGTGCCCATGGCGATGTTGGTGACGCGCTCCAGGATGATCTCCACCACGACCGGCACCTGGTGCTGCTGCATCAGCGCCTTCGCCTCGGCGAAGCCGGACTTGAACTCGTTCGGGCTGCGGATGCGGACGGCCTTGCAGCCCAAGCCCTCGGCGACCGCCACATGGTCCACGCCGTACCCGGCGTGGTCCTCGCTCTGCATGTTGATGTTCTCGAAGGCGAGGCTGACCCCGTAGTCCATCTCGAAGCCGCGCTGCGCCTGGCGGATCAGGCCGAGATAGGAGTTGTTCACCACCACATGCAGGTAGGGCAGCTTGTGCTGCGCGCCGACTGCCAGCTCCTCGATCATGAACTGGAAGTCGTAGTCGCCGGACAGCGCCACGATGTTCCGTGTGGGATCGGCGGCGCGCACGCCCAGCGCGGCAGGCAGGGTCCAGCCGAGCGGGCCGGCCTGTCCGCAGTTGATCCAATTGCGCGGCCGGTAGACGTGCAGGAATTGCGCGCCGGCGATCTGCGACAGGCCGATGGTCGTCACGTAGCAGGTGTCACGGCCGAAGGCCTCGTTCATCTCCTGGTACACGCGCTGCGGCTTGAGCGGGATCTGGTCGAAATCGGTGCGCCGGTGCATGGCGCGCTTGCGGTCGAGGCATTCCGCCGCCCAGGCCGAGCGGTCCTTGAGCCTGCCGGCGGATTTCCACTCCGCCGCGATCTCGACGAAGAGGGCGAGTGCCGCGCCGGCATCTGAGACGATGCCGTAATCGGGCGTGAAGACGCGGCCGATCTGCGTCGGCTCGATGTCCACATGCACGAATGTGCGGCCCTTGGTGTAGGTCTCGATCGATCCGGTGTGGCGGTTGGCCCAGCGATTGCCGACGCCCAGCACGAAATCGGCGGCGAGCATGGTGGCGTTGCCGTAGCGGTGGCTGGTCTGCAGGCCGCACATGCCGGCCATCAGCGGATGGTCGTCCGGGATCGTACCCCAGCCCATCAGGGTGGGGATCACCGGCACGCCGGTGATCTCCGCGAACTCCATCAGCAGGTCGGAGGCGTCGGCGTTGATGATGCCGCCGCCGGCCACGATCACGGGCCGCTCCGCCTCGTTCAGCATCGCGATCGCCTTCTGCGCCTGCTTGCGCGTGGCGCCGGGCTTGTAGACGGGCAGCGGGGCGTAGGTGTCCTCGTCGAACTCCACCTCGGCCAACTGCACGTCGAGCGGCAGGTCGATCAGCACCGGGCCGGGCCGGCCGGAGCGCATGAGGTGGAAGGCCTGCTGGAAGGCCATCGGCACCAGGCCGGGCTCGCGCACCGTGACCGACCACTTGGTGACCGGCTTGGCGATGGACTCGATGTCCACGGCCTGGAAATCCTCCTTGTAGAGCCGGGCGCGGGGGGCCTGCCCGGTGATGCAGAGGATCGGGATGGAGTCCGCGGCGGCCGAGTACAGCCCCGTGATCATGTCGGTGCCGGCCGGGCCGGAGGTGCCGATGCAGACGCCGATATTGCCGGGCTGCGCACGGGTATAGCCTTCCGCCATGTGCGAGGCGCCCTCGACATGCCGCGCCAGGATGTGGCGGATGGAGCCGCGCTGCCGCAGCGCCGAGTAGAGCGGGTTGATGGCGGCCCCGGGCACGCCGAAGGCGCAGACCACGCCTTCCTTCTCCAGCACGCGGATCGCTGCGTCCACTGCGCGCATCTTGGCCATGCCGATCTCCCTGACGCCTTTCGGCGGCGCTCCGTCACGGAATAGAGGTCCGTTGTACGGAAAACATGGCGGCATCCGGCAGCGGCCGCAATATGGAAAACAATCTTGTTATGCGGAATTCACCGCCGCGGCGGGCA
>DASQVL010000445.1:0-7972 GCA_035640795.1 Crenalkalicoccus sp.
CCTCCTGCCGCCCACCGCCGGCACCGTGCTGTGGCGCGGGGAATCGCGGGCCGCGCTGGCCGGTGCCGCGGCACGCCGCGCGCGCCTCGCCACGCAGGTGATCTTCCAGGACCCGGCCGCCTCGCTGAACCCGCGCATGCGCGTGGAGCGGATCGTCGGCGAGGCGCCCGAGGTGCATGGCCTCGTCCCCCGTGCGGCGCTCGGCGGCTATGTCGAGGAGCAGCTGCGTCGCGCCGGCCTCGATCCCGCCATGAAGCGGCGCTTCCCGCACCAATTCTCCGGTGGCCAGCGCCAGCGCGTCGGCATCGCCCGGGCGCTGGCCGTGCGCCCCGAATTCCTGGTGTGCGACGAGGCGGTGGCCGCACTTGACGTCTCCATCCAGGCGCAGATCCTCAACCTCTTCATGAAGCTCCGCGCGGAGCTCGACCTCACCTACCTCTTCATCTCGCACGACCTCGGCGTCATCGAGCATATGGCCGACCGCGTCGTCGTCATGTATCTCGGCCGGGTGGTCGAGGAGGCGCCGGCGCCTGCGCTCTTCGCCCGCCCCAACCATCCCTACACGCGCTCGCTTCTGGCCGCCCTGCCGCGGCTGGAGGCGCGCCGACGCGCCTTCCATCCGGTCGCCGGCGAAATCCCGTCACCGCTCGCCCCGCCGCCGGGCTGCCACTTCCACCCGCGCTGCCCGCAGGCGCTGCCGCGCTGCCGTGCGGAGCGGCCGGCGCTGCGTGAGGTGGCGCCCGGCCATCGCAGCGCCTGCCACCTGAACGACACGCCGTGATGGCGCCGCGGCGCATTCACGCCTGCACAGCTCACCCGAAGGCGCTCTAGTGTCCCGATTGCGAAGTTTGCCGCCGGTACGGCGCCCTTCGGATCGGAACACTGGCCTCTGCTTTCAGTGGCCTGCTGGTCCGCTCCGTTCGCTGCTGAAGCAGCGGACTTCGCGGGCAGGACACTAGGCTCGCGGCACTCGCAAGGGAGGACAGCGCGCATGGCCGAAATCGGCTTCGTGGGGCTCGGCAACATGGGCGGGCCGATGGCGCGCAACCTGGTCAAGGCTGGCCACGCCGTCACCGGTTTCGACATCGTGCCTGCGGCGATGCAGGCCGCCACGGCCGCCGGCATCGCCACCGCCGGGAGCGCCGCAGAGGCCGCGCGCGGGCGGGAGGTCGTCATCACCATGCTGCCCGCCGGGCCGGAGGTGCGGGAGGCCTGGCTCGGTGCCGGCGGCATGGCGGCCGCCGCTGCGCCGGAGGCGCTCCTGATCGACTGCTCCACGATCGACGTCGCCACCGCCCGCGCGGTCGCCGCCGCGGTGGGCCGGCCGATGCTGGACGCGCCCGTCTCCGGCGGGGTGATGGGGGCGGAAGCGGGGACGCTGACCTTCATGGTGGGCGGCCCGGAGGCCGCCTTCCTGCGCGGCAAGCCGGTGCTGGAGGCGATGGGCCGCGCGGTGATCCATTGTGGCGCCGCGGGCGCCGGCCAGGCGGTGAAGATCTGCAACAACATGATGCTGGCCGCCAGCATGATCGTCACCGCCGAGGCCTTCGTGCTGGCCGAGCGGCTGGGCCTGACCCATCAGGCGCTGTTCGACGTCGTCTCCAAGTCCACCGGCCAGTCCTGGGCGCTCACCGGCTACTGCCCGGTGCCGGGCCCGGTGCCGGCGAGCCCCGCCAACCGGGACTACAAGCCCGGCTTCGCCGCGGCGCTGATGGCCAAGGATCTCGGCCTCGCCCAGGCGGCCGCGCGGGATGCCGGGCTGGAGACGCCGATCGGCGCCCAGGCGGAGGCGCTCTACCGGCGTTTTGTCCAGAGTGGCGGCGGCGGCCTCGACTTCTCCGGCATCATCCGCATGCTGCGCGGGGAATAATGCCGCACCGGATCGCTTTATCCTACGTGATCACGGCCTTGTCAGCGTTCGCGCGCGCCGCGATTTGCGACAACCATACATACAGCCGGATCAGGTCGTCCAAGTGACGGTTCTCATGCCCCGCCCTCAATTTTTCGATGCCACGGCCGGGGCCCGCGATGAGGCCGGCCTGTCCGATCGCCTGGCGCGCTTGCTGGACGCCGTGCCGGTCGCGGCGGTGCTGCTAGATCCGCGCGATCTCAACCTGGTGGCGGCGAATGACGAGGTGGCGCGGCTGCTGGGGTGCCCGGCGACGGCGGAGGCCTGGACCGGCGCGCTCGCCATCTCGCCGGACGGACCGGCGCTCCGGGCCCGGCTGGCGATCGTCGAATCCCACACCGCGCCCGAGGTGTTCGATGCCGGGCTGCCCGGCGCCGGCGACCTGGTCCGGCGCGTGCTGGTCCGCGCCCGCCATGTGGAGATCGAGGGTCGGCCGCTGCTGTCCGTGGGCTTCGTGGACATCACCCGCCGGCAGCGGGCGGAGACGGCGCTGGCCGCGGCGAATGCCCGGCTCGGCGCGGTGCTGCAATGCGGCGAGATCGGCGTCTGGGAATGGCGGGTCGGCGAGGGCCGGGTGACCGTCTCCGCGCTCTGCTCCGGCATGCTTGGTCTCGGCAGCACCGCCAGCGAGATCGCGCTGCAGGAATGGGAGGCGCTGCTGCATCCGGAGGACCGGGACGAGGTCCTTGAGCGGCTGGAGGCGCATGTCGCGGGCGACACTTCGGGCTACCATGCGGAGTACCGTCTGCGCCACCGCGATGGCCGCTGGATCACCGTGCTGGCCCATGGCCGGGCGACGGAGCGCGACGCCCAGCGCCGGGCCCGCGTCGTCGTCGGCACGCTGATGGACATCACCCGCCGACGCCATGCCGAGCAGGCGGCGGAGGCGGATGCGGCGCGGCTGCGCGCCCTGCTGGAAGCCAACCCGATCGCCATGCTGCGCTGCCGGATGGACGGCCCGGTGCTGGACGCAAACGCCGCCTTCCTGCGCCTGGTCGGCGCGACGCGGGAGGAGCTTGAGGCCGGCCGCCTCCACTCGCTCGCCCTGACCGCGCCGGAATGCCGCGGCGCTGATGCGGCGGCGCTGGCCGAGGCGGCGAAACGCGGCTTCTGCCGGCCCTACGAGAAGGCCTACCTGCTGCCGGACGGGCGCCGCGTGCCCGTGCTCTTCGGCTTCGCCTTCCTCGACCGGCGCGCCGGCGAGCTTGCCGCCTTCGCCCTCGACCTTTCCGACCTCCGGCGGTCGGAGCGGGCGCGGGCGGCGAGCGAGCGCGAGGCGCGGCGGCGGCTCGCCGAGCTCGAGACGCTCTACCGCAGCGCGCCGCTCGGCCTCGCCCAGCTGGACGGGGAGCTGCGCTTCGTGCGGGTGAACGAGGCCCTGGCGCAGATGAACGGCTTCAGCGCGGAGGCGCATCTCGGCCGCTGCGTCTGGGACCTGGTACCCGACCTCCGCGCCAGCGGGGAGCCGCTGGTGCGGCGGGTGCTGCAGACCGGCGAATCCTTGACCGGCATCGAGATCTCCGGCGAGACGCCGGCAGCGCCCGGGCTGAAGCGCGACTGGCTGGAACAGTTCTACCCGGTGCGCGACCCGGAGACCGGCGAGGTGATGGGCGTCGGCCTGGTCTGCGAGGAGGTGACGGAGCGCAAGCGCACGGAGCGCACCCAGTCGCTGCTGCTGCGCGAGCTGGACCACCGGGTGAAGAACCTGTTCGCCGTGATCTCCGGCCTGGTCAGCTTCACGGCGCGCAGCGCGGCGACGCCGCGCGACATGGCGCAGGCGGTGCTGGGCCGCATCGGCGCGCTGGCCCGGGCGCATGACCTGGTGCGGCCAGCGATGACGGGGCTGTCCGCCAATGCCGGCGGCACCACCCTGGCGGAGCTCCTGGAATCGCTGCTCGCCCCCTTCCGCCCGGCCTTCGGCCAGCCGGAGCGGCTCCGCATCGGCGGGCCGCCGGTGCGGCTCGGCCAGGTCGGCGCGCCGCCTGTGGCGCTGGTGCTGCACGAGCTGGCGACGAATGCGGCGAAGCATGGCGCGCTCTCCGGCCGTGGCGGCCGGCTGGAGGTGCGGTGGGAAGCCGGGCGGCCCGGCCCGAACGCCATGCTGCGCCTCGCCTGGACCGAGCGCGCCGCTCAGCCCGTGGCGCCGCCCCGCGCGCACGGCTTCGGCCAGCGCCTGATCGCGCAGAGCGTCAGCCAGCTCGGCGGCTCCGTGGCGCTGGACTGGCGGCCGGAAGGCCTGGCGGCCGAGTTCCTGCTGCCGCTCGAGCGGCTGGCGCGCTAGTGTCCTGCCCGCGAAGTTCGCTGCTTTAGCAGCGAACGGAGCGGACCAGCAGGCCACTGAAAACAAAGGCTAGTGGACCGAGAATGAAGTCCGAAGGACTTCGGAATCGGGACACTAGAGAATTTCCAGGCGAAGTGTGCGCGGTTCGCCGCGGGAAATGCGATCAAGGACAAGGTGCCAGGGCATTCAGCCATGCACGGCACGGGTGAAATGCCGCAGGCGGCTCAAGAAGGCTGGACCGGCATCGGGGTGACCGCGGCCCGTCACCGCCAGCGGCGGTGCATCCACAGCCACTGCCCGGGATACTCCCGGACCCAGCCTTCGACGATCCGGTTGATCAGCGCCGTCGCGGCGGCCACGTCCACCTCGCCGGAGGCCAGGCGGGGCAGGGCGATCGGCTCCGTCAGCTCCAGCCGGAAGCGCGCGCCGGAGAGGCGGATGGCACGCGCCCCGTGCACCGGGCAGTCGAAGCGGCGGGCCAGGCGCGGGAGCAGCGGGTTGCTGTGCGTCGGCCGGCCGAGGAAGGGCACGCGCGGCCCGCGCGCGAAATACTGGTCCACCAGCATGCCGACATGCAGGCCCTCCTCCAGCGCCTCCATCATGCGGACGGGCGCGGCGGCATTGGCCGGGATCAGCTCGCCCATCGTGCCCGCCCGCAGCGCCAGGATGTCGCGCGCGACGACGCGGTTGTTGGGCGTGCGGTAGAGCACGGCGGAGGCGAGGCCGTGCTTCGCCGCGGCGACCGCCGGCAGCTCCCAGTTGGCGAGGTGCGCGGCGAAGAGCAGCGCCGGCCTGCCATCCTCGGCGAGGGCGATGTAGCGGGCCGCCGTCTCGGCGCTTGCCTGGATGCGACCCTCGCCGGGCCGCGTCAGGTCGAAATCCCAGATGCGGTCCATGTGCACGTATTCGCAGGCGGTGCGGCCGAGATTGTCCCAGGCCTCCCGCGCGATGCGGCGGTGCTCGGCCGCGGGAAGGTCGGGGAAGGCGGCGGCGATGTTCGCGACCGCCGTGCGGTGCACCGGAAGCCACGGGCCGAATGTCCGCGCGACCAGACCGCCGAGCGCCGAGGCGCGGTCCGGCCCGAGGGCGCGCACCAGTGCGAAGAGCCCGCGCACCAGCGCCGCGACCAGCGCGTCGGCGGCATCGCCGAACCGCGCCCGCAGTGCGCGGCGCGGGGAGCCGGGGGCGGGCAAGCCAGCCTCCTACAGGGTGACGAGGATCTTGCCGAAGACGCGCCGGCCCTCGAGCCGCGCCAGCGCCTCGCCGAAGGCCTCGAGCGGCGCGACGGTGTCCAGCACGGGCCGGAGGCCGCCCGCCATGCGGTCCAGCCCCTCGGCGACGTTGCGCAGCGAGGCGCCGAAGGAGCCGATGATGCGGAGCTGGCGCTGGAACAGCAGCATCAGGTTGGTCTCGGCGGCGACGCCGCTGGTGGAGCCGCAGGTGACGAGCCGCCCGCCCATGCGGAGCGAGAGCAGGCTGCCCGCCCAGGTCGCCGCGCCGACATGCTCGAACACCACGTCCACGCCGCGCTTGCCGGTGACCCGGCGGCAGACGCTCTCGAAGCGGTCGGTCGCGTAGTTGACCACGTGGTCGGCGCCGAGCGCGCGGGCCTTGGCGCATTTCTCATCATCGCCCGCAGTTGCGATGACGGTGCAGCCCATGGACTTCGCGATGCGGATCGCCACGCTGCCGATGCCCGATCCCGCGGCGTGGATCAGGATGGTCTCGCCCGGCTCGAGCCGCGCATTGTCGAACAGCATGTGCTGCACGGTGGAGACGGTGATGGCGGCGCAGGCAGCATCCAGCGTCTCCACCGCATCCGGCACGGGGATCAGCAGGCGCGCCGGCTGGTTCACCCGCGCCTGCGCGAAGCCGTCGAGGTGGAAGCCCTTCACCCCGGCGACCTTCTCGCAGAGGTTGTCGCGGCCTTCCCGGCAGAAGCGGCAATGGCCGCAGGTCAGCGCGCCATAGGGCACGGCGCGCTGGCCCACATGCCAGCCGGTGACACCCTCGCCGAGCGCCACGACCTCGCCCACCGCCTCCGCGCCCACCGTCAGCGGCAGGCTGCGCTTCGCGAAGGCCATGCCGCGCCAGCCCCAGACATCGATGTGGTTCAGCGCGACGGCACGGATCGCAAGCTGCACCTCGCCGGGGCCGGGGGCCGGCGGCTCCGGCACCTCGACCAGGCGCAGGTCGCGGTCGCCGAAGAGGCGCAATGCCCTCATGTCGCGGGGGCCGGCTCCGCCGCCAGCACCAGGCAGACATTCTGGCCGCCGAAGCCGAAGGAGTTGGAGAGCACGCGCGCGACGCGCGCGTCGCGCGCCAGGTTCGGCACCACGTCCAGCGGGATGGCCGGGTCCGGGACTTCGTGGTTGATGGTGGGCGGCAGGCGCTGGTCGCGGAGGGTCAGCACGCTGAACGCCGCCTCGATGGCGCCGGCGGCCGAGAGGGTGTGGCCGATCATGGACTTGTTCGAGGAGATCGGCGGCGGTGCCTCCCCGAACACGGCGCGCATGCCGAGCGTCTCCATCTTGTCGTTCTCTGGCGTGCCGGTGCCGTGCGCGTTCACGTAGTCGATCTCGCCCGGCTCCAGCCCCGCATCGGCGATCGCCACGCGCATGGCGCCGATGATGGCGCCGCCATCGGGGTTGGACCGCGTGCGGTGGAAGCTGTCCGCCCGCTCCCCGCAGCCCAGCACCAGGGCCAGCACCCGCGCGCCGCGCGCGCGCGCGGCCTCCAGGCTCTCCAGCACCAGCGCCGCCGCGCCCTCCGCCATGACGAAGCCGTCCCGCGCCTTCTCGAAGGGGCGGGAGGCGCGGGCGGGTTCCTCGTTGCGCGCGGAGAGCGCCGAGAGGAGCGAGAAGCGGATCAGCGCCTCCGGCTGCACGCTGCCCTCCGCCCCGAGGCAGAGCGCGGCCTCGGCCTCGCCGCGCTGGATCGCCTCCACGCCGAGCTGGATGGAGGTCGCGCCGGTCGCGCAGGCGGTGGTGAGCGAGATCGGCGCGCCGCGCGTGCCGAAGCGATCGGCCAGCCGCTCCCCGATGCCGCCGAACAGCACCGATTCGTAGAGCGCCGTCTCGCCCTCGCCGGCGGCGATCAGCTCCGGGTAGCGCGGCGCGGCGAGATTGCTGCGGCGGGCCAGGGCGAAGCGCTGCGGCCACTCCACCTCGACCGGCGGCATGCCGAGGAAGAGGGGCCCCGGGAAGCCGGCGCGGCCGCCGAGGCCGCTCGAGGCCAGCGCCTCCTCGGCGGCGAGCGCCCCCATCGTCTCGACCCGCGCCGGGGAGGGCAGCGGCGTGCCCGCGCGGTCCTCCGGCAGGTCAACCAGCCCCGCGATGCTGGTGCGCAGGTGGTCGGTCGGGAAGCGGTCTATGCGCCGGATGCCGGAACGGCCGGCGAGCAGCCCGGCCCAGCTCTCGGCGACGCCGAGGCCGAGCGGCGTGACCAGGCCGATGCCGGTCACCGCTACCAGGGGCCGGCCCTGCCGGTCCTGCATCGCGGTCATGCGCCCCCCTCGATCGGCTCGACCAGCGCCAGTGCCTCGCCGCGCCAGAGGCCGAGGCCGGTCACCAGTGCCTGCGGCACGGCACCCTCGGCCAGCGCCAGCGCCGCCATCCCAAGAGTGGCGGGGAAGGTGGCCTCCACGGCGTGGCCGATCAGGTCCGCGGTGTGCCGCACCGGGCCCTGCGCCGGGCCGGCATCGCGCAGCGCCGAGAGCAGCGCCTGCTCCGCCGCCCAGGGCTCCGCCAGGCCGGTGGCGCCGGAGAGGACGGCATAGCCCG
>DASQVL010000446.1:0-2820 GCA_035640795.1 Crenalkalicoccus sp.
GTTTCCGAACACCGCGAAGCGGTCGCGCCGCGTGCTGCCGGCGGGCAGGACGCGGTGCGGCGCGGGCGTGGCGGCGGGCAGCGCCGCCAGCCGCTCATCCAGCCGGGTGAGCCACAGGGCCAGCGTGTCCAGCTTCTCGAACAGCGCGGACTGGCCCTCCGCCAGGACGCGCATGCGCTCCTCCGCGCGGGCGAGCAGCTCCGGCTCGTCCTGGCCGCGCCGCGCCATGTCGCGCAACTCCTCGCGCAGCTGGCGGTGCGCGGCGGCGGTCGCCTCCAGCACCCGCTGGATGGCGCCCGTCGGGTCCACGTCGGTGCGGCGGACGCGCAGCGCGAGCCCCGATTCGGTGCCGTCGGCCGCGCGCACGACAACGGCGAGCTCGGACCGCCGCGCCACCCATTCCGGGCGCAGCGGCAGCTCGAAGGCATGGTGGCCGTCGCCGACGCCGGCCTTGGCCAGGTCGTGCCGGTCGCGGTCGGCGACGGCGCTCGCCACCGTCTCGTCTCCCAGGCGGAGCTCCACGACGACGCGCTCGGTCGGCCGTGACGCGTTCCAGGCCCAGCCGAAGAGCCGCGTGCTGGTCGCGTTGTCCACCAGCCCCTGCAGCTCCGCGGGGCGGGAGGCGGGCGGGGCCTCGGCGGAAGCGATGGCATCGGACACGGCAGGCAGCCCTTGCGTGCGGATTGGTGGTCGTCAGGCGGCGAGTGGCGCGGCGGCCGGCGCGCCGCGGTAGAGGGCGAGGTGCCGGAGCGCCGTTTCGTCCATGTCGGGCGGGGGGCGGATGCCCGCGACAAGGCGCTCCCACAGACCCGCCTCCTCCGCCGCGCGACGCAGCACGGCGGCAAGGCCCGCCGGGTCGCCGGGCGGGGCGTGCAGCCCGTCCACGCCGTCGGTCACGAGCTCCGCCATGCCGCCGATGCCGCTGCAGATCACGGGGCGGCGGTGGCGGAACGCCTCAAGGATCACGAGCGGCGCGTTCTCGAACCAGAGAGAGGGCACCACCACCCAGTCGGCTTCCGCCATGCGCGAGGCGTGGTCGGCCGCGCCGTAGGGACCGTAATGCGCGGCATCGGGGGCGCCGGCGAGCGCCGCCGCGAACTCCGCGAGGAAGGCCTCGGACTGCCAGGCCGTGCCGCCATGCACGCCAAGCCGGTGCGGCACGCCCGCCGCGGAGAGGCGGGCGGAGGCGCCGAGCGCGACCAGCGTGCCCTTCCAGCGGTTGACGTTTCCGAACACCGCGAAGCGGTCGCGCCGCGTGCTGCCGGCGGGCAGGGCGCGGTGCGGCGCGGGCGTGGCGGCGGGCACGCCATTCGGCAGCACCACGATGCGGGCGGGATCCCAGCCGGCTGCGACGAAGCGGTCGCGCAGGAAGCGGCTCGGCGCGATCAGCGTGTCGAAGGTGCGGAAGGCGTCGCGCACGGCAAGCTCCCGCAGCGCGAAGTCGGTGCCCGGACGGGCCGGGAAGCAGCGGCGACAGGCATGGACGGAAGGGCCCGTCGCGCAGCGCGTGCCGTCGGTGGCCAGCAGCTGCCCCTCCCGCGGGCAGAGCGCGAAGTAGTCGTGCAGCGTGGCGAGGAGGCGCGCGCCACGCGGCGCGGCGCGGCGCAGCATGTCGATCGCCTCCAGCCCGAAGAGCAGCGGGTGATGCAGGTGCACCACCTCCGGCCGCAGCCGCGCCACCAGGGGCGCGAGGGCGGCGAGGCCGAACACGTCCTGCTGCGAGAGGTAGAAGCGATCGAAATGGGTGAGCGAGACCAGCAGCTCGTCCGCCGCGCCGCCATCGACCGCCTGCACCATGGTGCCGGGCCGCCTTTCGCGCAGCGCATCGGTGACGCCGGCGAGGAACAGGCCGTCCGCACCGTGGCGGTCACGCAGGCAGCGGAACAGGGCCAGTGCGAAGGCCCCGCTGCCGCCGGGCTGCAGGGCGGGGTGGTTGTGGGCAAGGAAGAGGATCCGCATCGGGCGCCCTCACCCGGGCTCCGGGAAGCGCGCCATCAGCGCGGTGATGGCGGCGTCCCAGCGGCGGTGGTGCAGGAGGCGGTTGCAGGCGCCGGCGAGGGTGCGGGCATGGCCGGCATGGTCCGCGATCGACTGCCGCTCGAAGTGGAAGAGCTCCGCGGCCGGCTCGTAGCCGATCTCGTGGCCCGCCGCGCGCAGCTTCAGGCAGAGGTCGGAATCCTCGAAGTCGCCGATGATGTAGTCGGTGCAGAAGCCGCCCGCGGCCTCGAAGGCCGCGCGGCGCACCACCAGCGCGGCGCCCGTCACGGCGGGGACGCGGCGGGCGCGGCAGGCCGGAGGATAGTGGCGTGGGAAACCCTTGAAGGCGTGGTCGTTCAGCCACTGGCCGTCGAGGCCGCGGCGGAAGACCATGCCGGCGTGCTGGATGGCGGCGCCCTCCTCGAAGAGCAGCTTGGGCCCCACCGCAGCGAGGCGCCGGTCGCGCGCCAGGCGGCGCAGCAGCGTCTCCAGCCAGCCCGGCGCAGCGGGCAGGACGTCGGAGTTCAGCAGGACCAGGACGGGGGCGGCAGAGGCGGCCGCGCCGGCATTGCAGGCGGCGGCATAGCCGCGATTCTCCGGCATCACGACCAGAACCGGGGACAGCGCGCCGCCATGCAGCGCGGCGAGGCCGCGGAACAGGTGCTCCACCTCGCCCCGCTGCTCGGGGCTGTCGAGCACGCAGACGATCTCCGCGGCGGCCAGGCCGGGATCGCGCGCAAAGGCGGCAAGCTGGAAGCGCAGGAAGCGGCTCGGCGCGATCAGCGTGTCGAAGGTGCGGAAGGCGTCGCGCACGGCAAGCTCCCGCAGCGCGAAGTCGGTGCC
>DASQVL010000447.1:0-2365 GCA_035640795.1 Crenalkalicoccus sp.
GTGCTTGGCGGCGTGCCGCATGCGCGCTTCTGGGCCGACACCCAGGCGCCCGAGCTGACGGCGGAGGCCTTCGCCGCGCTGGACCGGGAGCGCGCCTTCCTGGCCGCCAGCGGAATGGGGCCCGCCCTGCCGACCGCGAACTTCCTGGCGATCTCGGGCGGCAGCGACAATGGCGCCTTCGGTGCCGGGCTGCTCTGCGGCTGGACGGTGGCCGGCACGCGGCCGGAGTTCAAGCTCGTCACCGGCGTCAGCACCGGAGCGCTGACCGCGCCCTTCGCCTTCCTCGGCCCCGCCTACGACGCGCAGCTGCGGGAGGTCTACACCACGATCGGGCCGGATGACGTGCTGCGGCGGCGGGGCTACCTCGCCATCCCCTTCGCGGAGGCGATGACCGATTCGGATCCGCTCTTCCGCCTGATCTCGCACCACATGAACGAGCGCATGCTGGCCGACATCGCGCGGGAATACGCGAAGGGCCGGCTGCTGCTGATCGGCACCACCGACCTCGACGTCATGCGGCCGGTGATCTGGAACATCGGCGCCATCGCGGCGAGCGGGCAGCCCGGGGCGCTCGATCTCGTCCGGCGCATCCTGCTCGCCTCCACCGCCGTACCGGCGGTCTTCCCGCCGGTGCTGGTGGACGTGACGCTGGACGGCCGGCCCTACCAGGAGATGCACGTGGATGGCGGCGCGGTGGTGCAGCTCTTCCTCTACCCGCCGGGCGTCACGGCGGGGCAGGATCTCCGCAGCGGCGCGCTGGCGCGGGAGCGGCGTGCCTACGTGCTCCGCAACGCGCGGCTCGACCCCGACTGGGCGGCGGTGGAGCGGCGCCTCTTCACCATCGCCGGCCGCGCCATCTCCAGCATGATCCACTACAGCGGCAACAGCGACATCCTGCGGCTGGAGACGACGGCGGCGCGCGACGGCGTGGATTTCAACCTGGCCTATATCGGCCCAGACTTCACGGTGGAGCACCGCGCGGACTTCGAGACGGCCTACATGCGCGCGCTGTTCGAGTACGGCTACGCCAAGGCGGTGAACGGCTATCCCTGGCAGAAGGCGCACCCGGTGCTCTCCGTGCCGCCGCCGGCGCGGCGCGTGGAGGCGGGAGCGGCGCGTTCCCGTTCGGCGGAAAACTGACACGGAAGGCGCGGGGCGGCGCCGCGCCCCTCTGCTACCGAGGCTGCAACCGCACCAGGGCAGGAGCGCCGGGCCGGACAGGAGGACGCCATGCAGGCAGGCCGCAGCACCACGACGCCCGGCTGGCACCGCGCGCTGGCCACCTGCGTCGCGGCGAGCTTCCTCGGCACGACCGTGCTGGACCTGCCGGGGCGCGACGCCCTGGCCCAGGCGGTCGCGGCGACCGCGCCCGCCGCCCCGGCGCCGCAGGCCGATGCGGAGGCGGCGAAGCTCAGCCAGGCGGAACTCGAGCAGCTGCTGGCGCCGGTCGCGCTCTACCCGGACGAACTGCTCGCCCAGATGCTGATGGCCGCAACCTATCCGCTCGAGCTCGTGCAGGCGGAGCGGTGGCTGCAGCGCGAGGGCAACGCGAATCTGAAGGGCGAGGCGTTGGCCAAGGCGCTGGAGGCGCAGCCCTGGGACGCCAGCGTGAAGTCGCTGGTGCCCTTCCCCGAGGTGCTGCGCATGATGAACGAGCAGCTGGAGTGGACGCAGCGCCTGGGCGATGCCGTGCTGGCGCAGCAGCAGGACGTGCTCAACGCCGTGCAGGTGCTGCGCGGCCGCGCCCAGGCGGCGGGCAAGCTGGAGAGCGGGCCGCAGCAGCAGGTCGTGACGGTCACGCGGGACGTCAACATGCCCGCCGCACCCGCGGGCGGCGGCCCGGCGGGGGGCGGCGTGGTCGCGCCGCCGCCCGAGATCATCACCATCGCACCGGCGCAGCCCGATACGGTCTACGTGCCGGCCTACAATCCTTCCGTCGTCTATGGCAGCTGGCCCTATCCCAGCAACCCGCCCGCCTACTACCCGCCGCCCGCCGGCTGGGGCCTGGGCAGCGCGCTGCTGACCGGCATGGCCTTCGCGGGCGGCGTCGCGCTGGTCGGCTCGCTCTCGGGCTGGGCCAGCCCGGGCTGGAACAGCGGCGACGTCAACATCAACTCCAGCCGCGTGCGCAACATCAACCGCAGCGTCGGCGACGTGGGCAATCGCTGGCAGCACAACGCCGCGCACCGGCAGGGCGTCGCCTACAGCAACGAGGCGGTGCGCAACCGCTACCAGGGCGACCGTCCGGACCGCAGCGCGTCGCGGGAGGAGTTCCGGGGCCGCGCGCAGCAAGCGGACCGCAGCGGCAGCCTCGCGGGCGGGGAGCGCGGCGCGCTGGGCGACCGCGGCGGCGCGGGTGAACGCG
>DASQVL010000448.1:0-7241 GCA_035640795.1 Crenalkalicoccus sp.
GACCTGGTCGCGCCCTTCGCGGCGGCGACGCAACGGCGGCGGGCGGGGTAGGCCCGGGTCGTGGGTCAGCGGCGTGACACCCCCACCCCCCGCCGCTATACCGCCGCCGCGATGACCTGGGTGGACGGCGTGGTGCTGGCGGTGCTCGTCGTCTCGGCGGTGCTCGCCTATCTCCGTGGGCTGGTGCAGGAAGTGCTCGGCGTCGGCGCCTGGATCGGCGCCATCGCGCTCGGCCTTGCCCTTCGCCCGCAGGTGGAGCCCGTGGTGAGCGGCCTCCTTCCGCTGAGCTGGCCGCGCGAGGCGGTGACGGCCATTTCCGTCGGCGGCGTCTTCCTGCTCGTCCTGATCGTGCTCAAGGTGATCATCGGCGCCATCGCCCGCCGGGTGCAGGACAGTGTCCTCGGCAGCACCGATCGCGCCCTCGGTCTCCTTTTTGGTCTCGCGCGGGGTGCGTTTCTGGTCGTGCTTGCCTACATCGTAGGCGGGCTGGTGATGCCGGCGGCGGATCGCTGGCCGGAGCCGGTCCGTGACGCGCGCGCCCTGCCGCTCGTCGCAGAAGGGGCGGAATGGCTCGCCGAGCGTCTGCCGCCGGAGTTCCGGCCACGGGTCGTGCCGCCGCCGGACCGTCCCTCTCTCAACCAGCAGGACCTGATGCGGCCGCCCGCCCGCAACCGGATATGAGGAAGCGCATGCCGCTGCCGGAGGACGACAAGTTCCACGAGGAGTGCGGCGTCTTCGGCGTGTGGAACGCCAAGGACGCCGCCGCCGTCACCGCGCTCGGCCTGCACGCGCTGCAGCACCGGGGGCAGGAGGCGGCGGGGATCGTCGCCCTCGACGAGGGCGGCATCTTCCACGCCCATCGCGGCCGCGGCCTGGTGGGCGACAATTTCTCCGACGCGAAGGTCATCGCGGGCCTGCCCGGCCGCGCCGCGGTCGGCCACAACCGCTACGCCACCACGGGCGAGACGGCACTGCGCAACGTGCAGCCGCTCTATGCCGATTTCGCCTTCGGCGGCTTTGCGGTCGCCCACAACGGCAACCTCACCAACGCGCACATCCTGCGCCGCGCCCTGGTGAACCGCGGCTGCCTGTTCCAGTCCACGACGGACAGCGAGGTCTTCGTCCACCTCATCGCCATCAGCCTCTACTCCACCGTGGTGGACCGGCTGATCGACGCGCTCAAGCAGGTGCAGGGCGCCTACAGCCTGGTCGCGCTGCACAATGGCGCGCTGATCGGCGCACGGGATCCGCTCGGCGTCCGCCCCCTCGTCCTCGGCCGGCTCGGCGGGGCGGAGGGCGCGCCCGCCTGGGTGCTGACGAGCGAGACCTGCGCGCTCGACATCGTCGGCGCGGAGTTCGTGCGCAACATCGACCCGGGCGAGATCATCGTGGTCGACGATGAGGGCGTGCGCAGCATCAAGCCCTTCGGCCGGCACCAGTCGCGCTTCTGCATCTTCGAATACATCTACTTCGCCCGCCCCGACAGCGTGGTGGAGGGCACGCCTGTCTATGAGACGCGCAAGCGCATCGGCGCCGAGCTCGCGCGGGAGAGCGGCGTGCCGGCCGATGTGGTGGTGCCGGTGCCGGACAGCGGCGTGCCGGCGGCCATGGGCTATGCGGCGGAGGCCGCCATTCCCTTCGAGCTCGGCATCATCCGCAACCATTATGTCGGCCGCACCTTCATCGAGCCGACCGACAGCATCCGCCATCTGGGCGTGAAGCTGAAGCACAGCGCCAACCGTGCGATCCTGGAGGGCAAGCGGGTGGTCCTGGTGGATGACAGCATCGTCCGCGGCACCACCAGCAAGAAGATCGTCGAGATGGTCCGCGCGGCCGGGGCACGGGAGGTGCACATGCGCATCTCCTCGCCGCCGACGACGCACAGCTGCTACTACGGGATCGATACGCCCGAGCGCGGCAAGCTGATGGCGGCGCGGCATTCGGTCGATGAGATGGCCGGAATCATCGGCGTGGACAGCCTGGCCTTCATCTCGCTGGACGGGCTGTACCGGGCGCTCGGCCGGCCGGGGCGCGACCCGGCGCGGCCGGGCTTCTGCGATGCCTGCTTCACGGGGGACTACGCCATTCCGCTGACCGACCTGCAGGACAATGCGGAGCGGCAGCTTTCTTTGCTGCAGGCTACGTAGTGGCGAGGGTCGTTCGCGTGACGAGTGAGCCCGCGATGCGGGAAAGGGCGCAGAAAAAGGTAGGTGGGGGCGTGGGGGAGGGAGTTCCCTCCCTCCCCCACAGGCCACCCACGCCATGACCGAAGCCCTGCCCCTCACCGGCAGCGTCGCCCTCGTCACCGGCGCCTCCCGCGGCATCGGCGCCGCCGTCGCGGTCGAGCTGGCCCGCCTCGGCGCCCATTGCGTGCTGACCGCCCGCACCCAGGGCGGGCTCGAGGAAACCGACGACGCCATCCGCGCCGCCGGCGGCGCGGCGACTCTCTTCCCCCTCGACCTCGCCAAGGCAGCCGAGCAGCTCGACATGCTCGGCCCCTCCATCGTCCACCGCTTCGGGCGGCTCGACATCCTGGTGCACGCGGCCGCAATCCTCGCCAAGCTGACGCCCGCCGCGCACATCATGCCGCGCGACTGGGAGGAGTCGGTGGCGGTCAACCTCTCCGCCTGCTGGCGGCTGATCCGCACCTCGGACCCGCCGCTGCGCGCCGCCCCCGCCGGCCGGGCCGTGGTGCTGACCGACCGCGTGGCGGCGGAGCCGCTCGCCTATTGGGGACTCTACGGCGCCGGCAAGGCGGGGCAGGAGCACCTGGTGCGCGCCTGGGCTGCGGAAACGGAGCGCACCCGCCTCCGCGTGAATCTCTTCGACCCCGGGCCGGTGGCGACGCGCCTCCGCGCCATGGCCATGCCAGGCGAGGATCCGGCGACGCTCCGCACGCCGCAGGAGGTGGCGCCCGCCATCGCCGCCCTCTGCCTGCCGGAGGAGGCGCGGCACGGCGCCGTGCTGCACGCGACACCCTGAACTACCGCCACGCCTTTCACGCCGGCAATTTCGCCGACTGCGTGAAGCACGCCCTGCTGGTCCGGCTGATCCAGGCGCTGCGCGTGAAGCCCGCGCCCTTCCGCGTGCTGGATACGCATGCCGGCATCGGCCGCTACGATCTGGCGGCGGATCCGGCGCAGCGCACCGGGGAGTGGCGGCAGGGCATCGGCCGGCTGCTCGAGGTCGCGGAGGGCCCGCTCGCCGACTACGTCGCGCTGGTGCGCGAAGCCGGGGCGCCTGCGCACTATCCCGGCTCCCCCGCCCTGGCCCGCGCCCTGCTGCGCCCGCAGGACCAGCTTGCCTGCTGCGAGCTGCATCCGGAGGACGCGGCGGCACTCCGCGCGCAGTTCCGCGGCGACCGCCAGGTCGCCATCCACCACCGGGACGGGTGGGCGGCGCTGCGCGCTCTTACCCCCTTCCCGGAACGCCGTGGCCTGGTGCTGGTGGACCCGCCCTTCGAGGCGCCGGGCGAGTTCGAGCGGCTCGCCGCCGGCATCGCGCTCGTCGCGCACCGGTTCCGCGCCGCCATCCAGGCCTGCTGGTACCCGATCAAGCACCGCGCGCCCGTCCGCGCCTTCCACGACGCGCTGCGCGCCTCGGGCGTCAGGGACCTGCTGGCCTGCGAGCTCTGGCTGCGCGAGCCGACCGACCCCGCTCGCCTGAACGGCAGCGGCCTGATTGTCGCCAACCCGCCCTTCCGCTTCGAGGAGGACGCCGCCGCCATTCTCGCCGCCCTGCTGGACCGGCTGGGGGAGGGGGAGGCCGGCGCCGGGACGGCGGTGCTCCGCCTGGCGCCGGAATGAGGTAACCGTGGCGCCGCCGCGGCGAAACCCGCTGCGCCGCGCCACCTGCCACCCCATCTCCGGGGCCGAGCGCGAGGAGGAGACAGCGATGCCCGCGACCGAAACCGCCGTCCTCGGCGGCGGCTGCTTCTGGTGCCTGGATGCCGTGTTCCGCGATCTGCGCGGCGTCAGCCGCGTCGTCTCCGGCTATGCCGGCGGCCATGTGTCGAACCCCACCTATGAGCAGGTCTGCGGCAAGACGACCGGCCATGCCGAGGTGGTGGAGGTCACCTTCGACCCCGCCGAGCTCTCCTACGCCGACCTGCTGCGGGTGTTCTTCACCACCCACGACCCGACGACGAAGGACCGGCAGGGCAACGATGTCGGTCCGCAATACCGCTCCATCATCCTGCATGGCTCCGAGGAGCAGCGCGCGACGGCCGAGGCGGTGCGCGACGAGATCGCGGCCGCCGGCATCTGGCCCGAGCCGATCGTCACGGAGATCGTCCCGCTCGAACGCTTCTGGCCGGGCGAGGCAGAGCATCAGGACTACTTCGCGCGCACGCCCTGGAACCCGTACTGCCAAGTGATCATCGCGCCGAAGGTGCGGAAATTCCGCAAGATCTTCGCCGACCGCCTGAAGCGGCCGGCGGCCTGAGCGAGGGGAGGGAAGCGATGGCCCTGTTCAAGCGCGAGACCGCGGAGGCCGGGCATTACCCGGTGGAGAAGACCGAGGCCGAGTGGCGGGCCGAGCTCTCGCCCGGGGCCTTCCGCGTGCTGCGGCAGCACGGCACGGAGCGGGCGGGCAGCAGCTCGCTGAACGCCGAGAAGCGGCCCGGCACCTTTGCCTGCGCCGGCTGCGGCCAGCCTCTGTTCGAGGCGGGCACGAAGTTCGAGAGCGGCACCGGCTGGCCGAGCTTCTTCGCCCCGATCGAGGGCGCGGTGGGGACAGAGACCGACCGCAGCTTCTTCATGACGCGGACCGAGGTGCACTGCGCGCGCTGCGGCGGCCATCTCGGCCACGTCTTCCCGGACGGCCCGCCGCCCACCGGCCAGCGCTACTGCATGAACGGCGTAGCGCTGCGCTTCGAGCCGGCGCGGCAGGACTGATGCCAAGCGCAGTTGAGATTGACATCTCAACTGCGCTCAGACGCCGGCACAGGATGCGGAGGGCCGGCGGCCCGGCCGCCGGCGGCGGTGATCCTCGCCTCCGACGCCGCGGCGATGGTGACCGGCGCCGAGTGCGAGGTCACGGGCGGCGACAGCGCGCGGAACGTCCAGAGCAAATTATTCCAGAGCAAATTGCGGACGGGCGTCCACGCCCGGCCCGCGTTCAGGGGCCCGGAGGTCCGTCCGCCATGCCCGAACCCGCCACCCTCTTCGGCTTCGCCACCGCCGTCCTCATCATGCAGGCGACGCCGGGCCCCGACATGCTGCTCGTCCTCGGGCGGGGGATCGGCCAGGGTCGCCAGGTTGCGCTCTGCACCGTGCTCGGGATGACGCTGCTCGCCGGAGTCGTGCAGTTGCCCCTGCTCGTTCTCGGCATCGCCTCGCTGCTCCAGGCCTCGCCCCTCGCCTTCGGCCTGCTGCGATGGGCCGGAGCGGCCTACCTCGTCTGGCTCGGCATTCGGCTGCTCCGGGCGGCGGGCCGGGCGATGCATGCGGCGGCGGCGCCTCGGCCCGCCTCGGCCTGGCGCTCGGCCCGGGAGGGGGCGATCAACAACCTGACCAATCCGAAGCCGCTGCTGTTCATGTTCGCCTTCCTGCCGCAATTCGTGGACCCGGCCGCGGGACCCGCTTGGCCGCAGCTCCTCGCGCTCGGCCTGGTGCAGAAGGCGTCGGGCCTCGCGGTGCTCGGCACCGCGGCGCTCGCCTCCGGTGCGGTTGGCGGCTGGCTGTCGCGCTACCCCGGTCTCCTCGCCTGGCAGGAGCGGTGCGCCGGCGCGGTCATGGTCGCACTCGGCCTGCGGCTGGCGCTCGCCGGCGACGGCCCGCGCGCCATCGGGAGGTGAAGGCGCCGGGCGCGCCCCCTAGCGCATTTTCGGGCGAAGTGTGCGCGGTTCGCCGTAGAAAATGCGCCAAATACAAGGGCTAGAGCGCTTTCGCCGTGCACGCGCACGGTGAAAACGCTCTAGGCCGCGCCCAGCACCCAGTCCCGGAACAGCGCGAGGTCGATGTTTCCGCCGCACAGCACCACGCCCACGCGCTTGCCCCGCCACATCTCGGCTTCCTGCAGCAGCGCGGCGAGGGGGGCGGCGCCCGCCCCCTCCGCCAGGTTGTGCGTGTCCTGCCAGTAGGCGCGGATCGCCGTGGCGAT
Source organism: Crenalkalicoccus sp. (assembly GCA_035640795.1). Lineage (GTDB taxonomy): Bacteria > Pseudomonadota > Alphaproteobacteria > Acetobacterales > Acetobacteraceae > DASQVL01. Next base: position 6,103 of record DASQVL010000448.1, read on the forward strand.
CGCCTCGTCGCCGACCATCGCCATGCGCGACGCGCCGCCGCGGATGATCTCCAGCGCCTCCGGCACCGGCACGCGCGTCGCCAGGCCATCGGCGCGCGTCTCGGCGCTCGGCGTCTCGATCAGCTGGTTCATCAGGATGGAGAGCGCATAGGCCGGCGCCTCCGTGCTCTGCACGCCGATGATCGTCGTCTTCAGCCCGAGGAGGTCACGCGCCAGGATGCAGCCGCAGATGCCCGAGCCGAGGCCGATCGGCACGTAGAGCGCATCGAGCGGCGGCGCGCCGCGGAACAGCTCCAGCGCATAGGTGGCGACGCCGAGCACGAGGTCGGGATGGAAGGACGGGGCGTAGTCCAGCCCCTCCGCCTCGGCCAGCGCCGCGGCGTGCAGCCGCGCCTCGTCGAAATCGGCGCCATGCTCCACCAGCCGCGCGCCGAAGGCCCGCATGGCCGCGTTCTTCTCCCGGCTGTTGCCGTGCGGGACGACGATGGTGACGGGGATGCCCGCCCGCGCGCCGGCGAAGGCGAGGCTCTGCCCGTGATTGCCACGGGTCGCCGAGACGACGCCGCGAAGCCCGGGCTTCGCCTGCCGCAGCCGGTCCATGTAGACGAGGCCGCCGCGCACCTTGAAGGCGCCGATCGGGGTGTGGTTCTCGTGCTTCACCCAGACCTCGCAGCCGGCGCGCTCGGCCAGCAGCGGCCAGGCGATCTGCGGTGTCGGCGGCATGACGGCATGGACCAGCCGCGCCGCCTCCTCCAGGTCCGGCAGCTCGAACATCACGGGAACTCTCCCCTGTCGGAACGGCCGCGGCGCGGCGGCGTTGGCGGGCCGGAGCTTAGCGGAGGGACGCCGCATGACCATCGTGGTGGACAGCAGCCAGTGGACCGGCGAGTACGATGACCGCCGGCTTACCGGCCCGATCGTCTGGGGCGCCTTCCCCGACCGCGCCGCGCTCGATCAGGCGGCCGCGCGGGTGCGCGAGGAGGCATGGTTCGGCGAGGCCAACCCGGAGGTGGGCGAGGGCGATCCGGGGCGGGCGGACAACGAGCAGGTGATCACGCCGGATACCGACCCGGTCGGCGCCGACCGGCGGAACCTGCGGCAGAATCTGGTCGGCACCGCCATGGCCTCGACCTCCATGC
>DASQVL010000449.1:0-4660 GCA_035640795.1 Crenalkalicoccus sp.
GCGGTGGTCGAGCGGGGGGACGGTAGCGGCCCGTCCTCGAGGCCAGGAGTCTTCCAATCGACTTGGGCAAGCGCCAAGGAGAAAGGATCAGAAAAAGGATGGTGGGGGCTTGGGGGAGGAAGTTCCCTTCCTCCCCCAAGGGATACCGCGCGCCGCTACTCGGCCGGCAGCGCTCGCGCCTCGGCGCTGGCCGTCTGCCGCGCGCTGCCGGCGCAGAGCAGCGAAAGCCCGAGCAGCCCCACCACCACCGGCAGCACCAGCTCCGGATGACCGAAATCGATCAGCAGCCCCATCGGCACCGGCGTGATCGCCCCACCCAGCGGCAGCCCGGCCGAGACGAAGCCGAACACCTTGCCGATCTGCCCGGGCGGCGAGGCGTCCTTCAGCATCACGTCCCGCGGGGTGCGGGAGGTGCCGAGCGCGAGCCCGCCCAGTGCCGCCACTGCCGTCAGCACGATCTCCGGCAGCCGCACCAGCCCCATGGAGAGCGTCAGCGCCATTGCGGCGAGCGTCAGCACCGCGACCAGGCCGAGCAGGTCCCGCTTGCTGCGATCGGCAATCCAGCCGCCGACCAGCGTGCCGCCCGTGGCGCCTGCCATGTAGGCCGTCAGCGCGGTGGACGCCGCCAGCACCGGCGTGCCCCACAGCTGGCCGAGCACCGTCACCAGCCAGGCCTGGATGCCGGAGCCCGCCATGGAGGACAGCAGGAAGAAGGCGAAGAAGAGCAGGATCGGCCGGCTCAGCAGCAGCTCCCGCCCCGACATCGCCTCCGCCGCACGCGCCTTCGGCTTCGCCTGGTCGTGCAGGATGCGGCTCTGCAGCAGGATGGCGGCGACCACCGGGATGCCGAGGAGACCCACCAGCAGCAGCGCCCCCCGCCAGCCCAGGCCCGCCTGCAGCAGCAGCGCGATGGCCGGCGGTGCCAGGGCGAAGCCCAGATTGCCGGTGAAGGTGTGCAGCGCGAAGGCGCGGCCCATGAAGCCCTTGGTGATGCTGCCGGTCAGGATGGCGTAGTCCGCCGGGTGGATCACGCTGTTGCCGACGCCCGAGAGGATGGCGAGCGGCAGGATCAGCCAGAAGGAGGGCGCGAAGGCCATGGCCGAGACGGAGAGCGCCATCAGCAGCGTGCCGCCGACCAGGAAGCGCCGGGCGCCGTGCCGGTCCACCATGAAGCCCACCGGCGTCTGCAGCAGCGCGGTCGTGGCGCTCATCAGCCCGATGGCGAGGCCGAGCGTCGCATAGGGCACGCCGAATTCCTGCCGCCAGGAGAGAAACAGGGGGGGCAGGCAGAGCATGTAGAAATGCGACAGGAAATGGCCGGTGCCGATCAGGGCGCAGATGCGCGCGTCGCGGTTCGGTTCTGTCGCCATGCGGGTGTCACTCCGGGGACGGGCGAAACTGAGCCGGGAGCGAGGATCGGTCAATGTGCGGCTGGCCCTTGCGGGAGGAAGGAGATCTCGGCCCCTTCCGGGCCTTTCACGACATCGTTGGCGTCGCGTCTCGCGAAAGCTTACGGAAAAAGGGCGATTGGGGGTCCTGGGGAAAGGGTTTCCCCTTTCGCCGAAGGGCCACCCTCAGTGCGCAAGCGCCCGGGTCATCGCCTCGATGCCTGCGACGGTCAGCGGGAACATCCGCCCCTCCATCAGGTCGCGCAGCATGGTGATGGAGAGGGTGCGGTCCCAGATCCGCTCCGGCATCGGGTTCAGCCAGGCGCAGCGGCGGAAATGCCGCGTCATGCGCTGCATCCAGGCGGCACCCGGCTCGGCATTCCAGTGCTCCACGCTGCCGCCCGGCTCGCGGATCTCATAGGGGCTCATCGTCGCGTCGCCCACGAAGATGAGACGCCAGTCGGCGCCATAGGTGCGCAGCACCTGCTCGGTCGGGATCTCGCTCTGCTGGCGGCGGCGGTTCTCCTTCCACAGCCGCTCATAGGGGCAGTTGTGGAAGTAGAAGTGCTCCAGGTGCTTGAACTCGGAGCGGGCGGCCGAGAACAGCTCCTCGCAGACCCGCACGTGGTCGTCCATCGAGCCGCCGATGTCGAGCAGGAGCAGCACCTTCTGCGCGTTGTGCCGCTCCGGCACCAGCTTCAGGTCGAGCGAGCCGGCGTTGTTGGCGGTGGCGCGGATCGTGTCCGGCAGGTCGAGCTCGGTCGCCGCGCCCTCCCGCGCGAAGCGGCGCAGGCGGCGGAGGGCGAGCTTGATGTTGCGCGTGCCGATCTCGACATCGCCGTCGAGGTCGCGGAACTCCCGCCTGTCCCACACCTTCACGGCGCGGCGGTGGCGGCTTTCCTCCTGCCCGATGCGCACGCCTTCCGGGTTGTAGCCATGGGCCCCGAAGGGCGAGGTGCCGGCGGTGCCGATCCACTTGCTGCCGCCCTGGTGGCGGCCCTGCTGCTCGGCCACGCGCTGGCGGAGCGTCTCCATCAGCTTGTCGAAGCCGCCGAGCGCCTGGATTGCGGCGCGCTCCTCCTCGGTCAGGTACTTCTCGGCGAGCTTCCTCAGCCATTCCTCCGGGATCGTCTGCGCGGGGTCGGCGCCGGCCTCGCCCTCGGGCGGCTCCAGCCCCTTGAACACCTCGCCGAAGACGCGGTCGAAGCGGTCCAGGTGGCGCTCGTCCTTCACCAGCGCGGCGCGGCTCAGATGGTAGAAGTCGTCCACGCTGTACTCCGCGACGCCGGCCTTCATGGCGCCCAGCAGCACCAGGTACTCGGTCAGGCTCGCCGGGATGCCGGCGGCGCGCAGCGCGGCGATGAAGGGGACGAACACGGCGCCCTCAGCGCTGCTGGCGGCGGGAGAGGAAGGCCAGCCGCTCGAAGAGGTGCACGTCCTGCTCGTTCTTGAGGAGGGCACCGTAGAGCGGCGGGATCGCCACCTTCAGGTCCTGCGTCCGCAGCACCTCCGGCGGCAGGTCCTCGATCATCAGCAGCTTCAGCCAGTCCAGCAGCTCGGAGGTCGCGGGCTTCTTCTTCAGCTCGCCCACCGAGCGGATCTGGAAGAAGACGTTCAGCGCCTCCCGCGCCAGCTCCTGCCTGATGTCGGGGTAGTGGGCCTGGACGATGCGCTCCATCGTCTCGCGGTCGGGAAAGCGGATGTAGTGGAAGAAGCAGCGGCGCAGGAAGGCGTCCGGCAGCTCCTTCTCGTTGTTCGAGGTGATGATGACGACCGGCCGGTGCCGCGCATTCACCGTCTGCCGCGTCTCGTAGACGAAGAACTGCATGCGGTCGAGCTCGAGCAGCAGGTCGTTCGGGAACTCGATATCCGCCTTGTCGATCTCGTCGATCAGCAGCACCACGGGTGTCGCGCTCTCGAAGGCGTCCCACAGCTTGCCGCGAACGATGTAATTGCCGATCTCGTGCACCCGCGGGTCGCCGAGCTGCCCGTCGCGGAGGCGCGAGACCGCGTCGTACTCGTAGAGCCCCTGCTGCGCCCGCGTGGTGGACTTGATGTGCCACTCGATCAACGGCAGGCCGAGGGCGCGCGCCACCTCCTGCGCCAGCACCGTCTTGCCGGTGCCGGGCTCGCCCTTCACCAGCAGCGGGCGCTGCAGCGCGACGGCGGCGTTCACCGCGACCTCCAGGTCGCGGGAAGCGATGTAGCTGCTGGTCCCCTGGAAACGCTGCACGCGCGCCACCCCCTGCGTTCCGACGCAAGGTGGCGCCGGAAGCGGGGGGCGGCAAGGCGCCGCCCACCGCCCCAGGGTGCGCTCAGGCCTTGGCCAGGCCCGCCGCCCGCATGGCATCGCCGAGCGAGGCGTCGGCCTTGGCCAGGTGCTCGGCGAAGCCGGCGGCATCGGCATAGACCAGCCCGAAGCCGCGGGCATTCAGGAAGTCCTGGTATTCCTTGGACTGGAACACCTTGCCGAGCGCCGACTCGACCACCGCCTTCACCTCCGCCGGCAGCCCGGTGGGGCCGGCGATGCCGCGCCAGGCGCCGGTCTGGTAGTCCACCCCCATTGCCTCCTTCAGCGTCGGGATGTTGGGGAAGACCGTAAGCCGCTCCGCCGCCATCACGGCCAGGCTCCGCGCCCGCCCGGCATCCAGCATCGCCCGCGCCTCCGGCACCGAGCAGGTGGTGAAGTCGAGCCCGCCGGCGGCGAGGTCCTGCATGGCGGGTGCGGCGCCGTTCGAGGGCACCCAGCGCACATGGTCCGCCTTCAGCCCCATCGCCCCCAGCCAGCCGGCGAGTGCGAGGTGCCAGATGCCGCCCTGGCCCGTGCCGCTCGCCTTCATCTGGCCGGGCCGGCTCTCCTTGATGGCGGCGGCGAGCTGGCCGATGTCCTTGTAGGGCGCGCTGGCGTTCACCTGCACGCCCGGCGGGTCGTTGTTCATCAGGGAGAGCGGCGTGTAGTTGCGGTAGGTGATCTCGGTCAGCCCCTGCCAGTGCAGCATGCAGATCTCGGCCGTGATCATGCCGATCGTGTAGCCATCGGGCTGCGCCTGGGCGATCGCGGCGTGGCCGACCACGCCCGACCCGCCGGTGCGGTTCTGCACGTTGAAGGGCTGGCCGAGCTCTTTCTCCAGCAGCACGGCGATGATCCGGATGACCGCATCGGTGCCGCCGCCGGCGGCCCAGGGGCAGATCATCTGCACCGGCCGCACCGGCCAGCGCGGCTGCGCGAGGGCGGGGCGCGCGAGCGGCGCGGCGAGCGTGGCGCCGAGCAG
>DASQVL010000450.1:0-2535 GCA_035640795.1 Crenalkalicoccus sp.
CGCTCGCCCGACCACGCCTGCGCGGTCCCACGAGATCTCGCGCTCACGCCGGAGCCCGCGCTGGCCGCGGCCGCGCAGATCGGCCCGCCGCGGGCGCAGTCCATCGACCTCACTCGGTTCATGTGCACGGCGACGCACTGCCTGCCGGTGGTCGGCGGCGTGCTCGTTCACAAGGACCGCGGCCACCTCACCCGCGCGTTCTCCGCGTCGCTCGGCGCCTTCCTGCTGCGCGACCTGCGGCGGCTCATGCGCGCCTGGTGAAGTTCGGGCCGCGCCCCGATTGCCGGCGGCCCGAGGTCCGGCGTAGCGTCGGGCCATGCGTCTCCCGATCCTCCTGGCCGTCGCCATCCTCGCGCTGAGCGTCGCGGGGCAGGCCGCGGCGAACCCCCGCGGCCGGCACTGCGGGCACACCGCGCGCCTCCAGGGCCGGATGTTCGACATCTATGAGGAGCGCGGCCGCGAGCCGTGCCGCACGGTCAAGCCCGTGATGACGCTCTATCTGCGCACGTTCGACTTCGCACCCCCCTGGTTCTGCGCGCTCGGACACAGCGCCCAGCCCTGGGCCGCCTCGTGCGCCCGCGGGCACGTTCTCCTGCGAGCCTACGCTCCCGACTAAGCGCCGCGCCGCGCCGCGTGGTGGGTCAGGCCGGGGCCGCGAACGCCTCGGGGCCCTGCTCCGCCGCCGTCGGGTCCATCCACATGACCTGCCAGCCGTGGCCGTCGAGGTCGAAGAAGCTGCGGGAGTACATGAAGCCGTAGTCCTCGGCGCCATCCGCCTCGGTGCCGCCCGCCGCGAGCGCGGCGGCGCTGACCGTGTCGACCTCGTCGCGGGAGGACACGCTGAAGCAGTACAGCGCCAGCGTGTGCGTGGTGGGATCGGCGATCGGCAGCTTCGAGAACTGCGCGAACTTCTCGCGGGTGAGCAGCATGACGAACGCGTGCTCGCCGAGGGGGCGCGGGACTGCTCATGTCCGCGTCTCCAGTCGGTGGCTTCCGTCCTGGTAGACCGGGCCAGCCGGCGGAACTCATCGGTGGAGCGGCCTGCGGGTGTCCGGAGCGGTCGAGCCGCTCGACGGCGCGAACGGCTCGAATCTGGCTCCAGCCCGCTGGGCAGCGGGGCTACGAGGCCTTGGCCTCGGGCACGCCCTTGCCGGGCGCGAGCATCATCGTCATGTTGCGGCCGTCCTGCTGGGGACGCTGCTCGACGACGGCGAGGTCCTGCAACTCCTCGGCGAGGCGGTTGAGGATCATCTCCCCGCGCTCCGGGTGCGCCATCTCGCGCCCGCGGAACATGATGGTCACCTTGACCTTGTCGCGCGCCTTCAGGAAGCGCGTGACGTGGCCCTTCTTGGTGTCGTAGTCGTGCTGCGCGATCTTCGGCCGGAACTTGATCTCCCGGACGTTGATCTGCTGCTGGTGCTTGCGCGCGGACTTCTGCTTCTGGGCCTGCTCGTACTTGTACTTCGAGTAGTCCAGGATGCGGACCACCGGCGGCTTGGCGTCGGCGGCGACCTCGACGAGGTCGAGGTCCTTCTCCTGCGCCCGGCGCAGGGCGTCTTCGGTGCGCATGATCCCCACCTGCTGCCCGGTCTCGTCGATCAGACGGACCTGGGGCACGCGAATGCGCTCGTTGATGCGGGTGGGGTCTCGCTCCGGCGGTTGCCGGTCAAACCTACGCGGGACCGGCACTAGCTCTGTTGTGCGCGCGGCGTCAAGAACGCGGCGGCGTATGGAGACTCGTGATCAACACGACGAGTATAGCCCGGATCCGGCTCAAGGATGGCCGTTCGCCGCCGATTTCCCTGACTGGTCCTGTTCACGGACGAAGGGACGCCCGGGTGGGCACCCGCGGGGCACGGAGGCCCACGGGTGCCGCTATTTCAGCCGTTCGCCCAGCTCGTCCAGACCCACCGCGCCCTGGTCGCCCTCGCGGTGCCGGCGCAGCGACACCGTGCGGCTCTCGGCCTCGCGGATCTTGCGGCCGATCGACTCGGTCCGCTCGTCGATCTCCACGCGGAACCCGTCCAGCGCGGCCCGCACCTCGTGGGCGTACTCGGCGTGGCGGTCGGCCACCGGCAGCACGGCGGCCTGGACGGGCGCCAGCCAGAGCGGGAACTCGCCGGCGTAGTGCTCGATGAGGATGCCGATGAAGCGCTCGAAGGAGCCCATCAGCGCGCGGTGGATCATCACCGGGCGGTGCTCCGCGTTGTCCGCGCCGGTGTAGACGATGCCGAAGCGCTCCGGCATCACGTAGTCGAGCTGCACGGTCCCGAGCTGCCAGGAGCGGCCGATCGCGTCGGTCATGTGCAGGTCGATCTTCGGGCCGTAGAACGCGCCGTCGCCCGGGTTGAGCTCGTACTCCAGGCCGCGCCGGCGCAGCGCGTTCTCCAGCGCCGCCTCGGCCCGGTCCCACATCGACTCCTCGCCGATCCGGTCGTCCGGGCGGGTGGACAGCTCGAGCCGCGGCTCGAAGCCGAACCGGTCGTAGATCGCGAAGCCGAACTCCAGGCAGCGGATGACCTCGTCCTCGATCTG
>DASQVL010000451.1:0-4511 GCA_035640795.1 Crenalkalicoccus sp.
CGGCCCGACCCCACCCAGAACCGGGCGAGCGAGATGGCCGCCCGCAGCTCCAGGGCGAGCGCGGACTGGTGTTGCGCCACGCGCAAGGCCTCCTGAAACGCTTGCCCGGCCGCCTCGGCGTCCGGCTGGGCCGAGCGCAGCCATATCTCGCCCCGCAAGCGCAGCAGCTCCGGCAGCTCGAAGCTCTCGCCGCGATCCTGCGCGCGCGACAGGGCGGCGCCGATGGTCTCGGCCGCTTCCTCCATGCCGCCGCATCGCATCAGCCCTTCGGCCAGCGCGCGATGGAAGGACGTGCTCAGCACGTGGTGGCGCTCGGCCTGCAGCGCGCCGATGGCGCCGCGGAGGAGTTCGACGCCGGTTGCGGGATCGCCGCGGGCGACCGCCAGCTCGCCCTCCAGCGCCTGCCCGACGGCGCGATAGGGAAGCAGCCCGTGCCGCGCCGCGTGGGCGAGCAGGCGCCCGATCCGCGCCGCCGCCTCGTCGAGATCGCGCCGCCAGAGGAGCAGCGTCGTCGTGTAGATCATGGCGATGCTGAGATCGACCGGATGGCGCCGGATCTCGGCCTCGGCCATCGCCTGCTGCTCGATCCTCGCGGCCCTCTCGGGGAAGCCCCGCAGCCACAGGGTGCGGGCGAGCACGAGCAGGGCGCGAATGCGGTAGTCGCAGTGGAAGACGTCGAAGGCCCCAGGGCGCGCCCCGGCGGCCTGCCGGAAGCCCACCTCGGAATGGCGCAGCGCGCCGACCTGGTCGCCGGCCAGGTGGTAGGCGCAGCCGAGCATCCACTCGGCTACCACGACGGCATCCGCCGAGCCGATCTCCCGCGCCGCCACGAGGCCGTGCCGGGCGACGGAAACGGCGCCGCCAACGTCGCCGATGCGCGTCATGAAGATGTGCAGACCCGCCAGCAGATTGAATTGGCGCTCCATGTCGCCGAGGCCCTGGGCAAGCGCGAGGCCGCGCTCGATGGCGTCCCGCACCTCCGGCCCGTTGCCACGCGTGAGCATGGCCGAGACCGCGAGCGCCTCCTGCAGGGCCAGCTCGGCCGGGCTGCCGCGATCGCTTTCGGCCAGGGAGGCGAGGCCCTGCTCGCACCAGCGGTGGCACTCGTGGAGCAGCGAAAGGCGCAGCAGCAGGGGGGCCCGGCCGGCCGCCAACCGTGCGCCCAGGGCCGCGTCCCCGGCAGGCGAGAAGCTCCATTCGAGCGCCGCGCGGATGTCGCCCATGTCGGTTGCGACGTCCTCGGCGTCGTGCGCCGCCCGCTGCGCCACCTCCGCATGGAACAGCGCATGGCGCCGGGCGACCAGGTCGGCTTCCCCGCTGCGCTCAAGCTTGGCCCGGGCGAAGCTCCGCGTCGTGTCGAGCAGCCGGTATCGCGTGGCCCCTTCCCGGCCCAGCACGGCGACGAGCGACTTGTCGACGAGGCTGGCGATCGCCAGTGCCACCTCCTCGGCATCCAGCGCCGCGTCGGCCGCCACCGCCTGCGCGGCGTCCAGGGTGAAGGTGCCGACGAAGACCGAGAGCCCGTCGAGCACCCGGCGATCACGCTCCGAGAGGAGGTTGTAGCTCCAGTCCAGCATGGCCTGCAGCGTCTGGTGCCGCGGCAGGGCGCTGCGCCGCCCCTGCCAGAGCAGCCTGAAGCGATTGCTCAGAAGGTTGGCCGTGCCCTGCAGCCCGTAGGCCCCGACCCGGCTGCCCGCCAGCTCGATGGCGAGCGCAATGCCGTCGAGCCGCCGGCATATCTCGGCGGCCAGCGGCGCGTCCTGATCCGTGAGTTCGGCGCCGTGTCCGCTGGCGAGCGCGCACTGCATGAACAGCTGAACCGCCGGCGAGGCGAGGGCCTGGGCCGCCGTCAGCTCAGCCGTATCGGCCGGCATGACCAGCGGCTGCAGCAGGTGCAGGGTCTCGCCCTCCGCGCGCAGCGCCTCCCGGCTGGTCGCCAGCAGATGCGTCTGTGCCGCCCCGGCGTGGAGCCGCTCGGCCAGATCGGCCACCGCCTCTATCACGTGCTCGCAACTGTCCAGCACGACGAGGGTGCGCCGGTCGCGCAGATGGGCCAGGAGGTCCGATGTCGGGTCCTGCGCGCGCGTCGCGACCCCCAGCGCGGAGGCCAGCGTTGCCGGGACGAGCGCCGGATCGGTGAGCGCGGCCAGATCGACGAAGACCACCGCACCGTCGAACGCCTCGAGCAGGGCATGGGCCACCGAGACGGCGACCGTGCTCTTGCCTATGCCACCCGGGCCGATGATGCTGACGAAGCGGCGCTCGAAGAGCAGCGAGCGGAGCGCGGCGACGGTGTCCTCGCGCCCGACCATCCGGCCGAGAGCGGGCGGCAGCGTTGCCGCCTTGCACGGTCGCGGCGCCGGTGCCGCCGCAGGGCCGGGCCGGTCCTGGGTGCGCGCGACGGGGGCGACGAAGCAGTATCCCCGGCCGGGCACATTGGCGATGTAACGTGCTCCATCCCGGCCTTCGCCGAGGGCCTTGCGCAGACCGACGATGGTGACGCGGAGATTGGCCTCCTCCACTGTCAGGTTCGGCCAGGCGCGCGCCATCAGTTCGCGTTGCGAGAGCACCTCCCCTGCGCGCTCGACGAGGGCGATGAGCAGGTCCAGCGCACGGCTGCCCAGAACGACCGGCCGCCCGTCGCGCTGCAGCAGTCTTTCCGCCGGGATGAGGCGGTAATGCCCGAAGGAGGCAAATGCGCCGTCCATCACGTGGATCCGGCCCTTCGCTCTCTGCCTTGCGACAGGCCGAGCATAGCGCATCGGGCGACCGGCATTCCATTCCGGGCCGAGGCACGCAACGGTGCGGCCGGGGCGTGCAGCGGCTCCGTGCACGCCGCTCGTGATCGGTGGCGTTGACCCTGTCCCTGCGGAGCTCTCCGCGCCGGCAAAATCTCCCACCGCCGCACTTCAGCAGCAGTTTCGCGCGCCCGGCGGGACTCCCATCGCATCGCTGGCAGAAGCGATCGGCTGATCCGTGGCATTTGCGCGTGCTGCCGATCACCGCTCGGGGTAGGCCGCGGGGTGGCTTGCCGGCCTCGAGATCGGCCTTGAAGGCGTCGAGGTGCCATGCCGAGGCGAAGCTGGCCCCTGCGCGGCCAGTGCGGCAGGCACCGCGCGGCGATAACCTTCATTCCTGGAAGGAATGGGCCTGGAAGGAATGGGATGGACCGACTGGCCGCGATGGAGACCTTCGTGCGGGTCGTCGAGACCGGCTCGTTCTCGGCCGCCGCTCGGACGCTGAACATGGGTCAGCCGGCCGTCTCCAAGGCCGTGGCGCAGCTGGAGACGCGCCTGGGGGTGCGGCTGCTGATCCGTTCCACGCGCGGGCTGTCGCCGACCGACGCCGGGCAGAGCTTCTACGACCGTGCCAGGCGGGCCATCGAAGAGGTGGGTGAGGCCGAGATGGCCGCCCGCGGTGCCGGCGCGAGCCTGACCGGCCGCCTGCGGGTCTCCGCCGCCGTCACCTTCGCGCGGCTGCACGTGGTGCCGCGCCTGCCGGAGTTCCTGGCGGCGCACCCGGACCTGACCATGGATCTGGTCCTCGATGACCGGGTGATCGATCTTGTGGAGGAGGGTGTGGACGTCGCGCTGCGGATGGGCTCGCCGGGGAACGCGACGTCGCTGACGGCGCGAAGGCTGGCTTCTGTCGAACGGCACGTGGTGGGGACCCCCTCCTACTTCGCCCGGTCGGGGGTACCGGCGACGCCGGCCGAGCTCGTCGGGCATGCGGCGGTGGTCTACGCACAGGAAGGCGATACCTGGGGCTTCCGCCAGGGCGCGACCGAGGTGTCGATCAGCGTCTCGGGCCCGCTTCGGATCAGCGCGGCCGAGGGCGTGCGGGCCGCCGTCCTGGCCGACATGGGGCTGGCCGTCGCCTCGGCATGGATGTTCAGCCCGGAACTCGCCTCGGGCGCGGTGCGGAGGGTGCTGACGGACTGGTCCCTGCCGTCGATCGATCTCTGGGCGGTTTACCCGACGGGCCGTATGCCCAGCGCCAAGGCCCGCGCCTTCGCGGCCTTTGTCGGATCGGAATTGAAGCAGACGCAGTCGGCGCTGGGATGAAACGGCCGTTCCACCGTCGCCCGACCATGGCCATGACGTGAGCTCGGCTCCCGCCGACCGACGCGCTCATGGAGCTGCGCCGGAGTTCGGCTGCGACGCGATCCACTTGCTCGTCGGGCAGATTGATGAGTGCCCGTCGCTCCTCTGCTCGCTCCTGACGCATGAGTTCCGGAGCGCAGCCGCTGATGTCGCGCCGGAACCCACGGTCGGGGGAAAGGGCGATCCTATGGACGGTCCTCCATAGCGCCGCACTCCCGACGTCGCGGCGTTCTCCGCCATTCAAGGCCTTCCGCGACCGCCTGCATTCCACCGCCAGGACCGTCAAAGCGGCCCTGACCGCCGCCGCACGCAAGCTGCTCGTCACCCTCAACGCCATGATCGCCGATGGGTCAGACGACCGCGCCTAAGCTGCTGCGCGATTAGGGTTGCCGGCAAACGCGGCGCGGT
>DASQVL010000452.1:0-2354 GCA_035640795.1 Crenalkalicoccus sp.
GCCCGTCGAGGTGAAGTACGTCGTGATCTGGCGGCGCGAGGCAGCGGGCTGGCGCTGGCATGTGGACATCTGGAACACCTCGGCCTGACGAACAAGCTGGAGCGATTTCCGCGAGCGCAGGTGGGTGGAAAGTGCTCGAGCCAATGAGCCAGGCCTGGTGCGGGCGGTCGGGATCGAACCGACACTCTGTCGCCAGAACCGGATTTTGAGTCCGGCGCGTCTACCAGTTCCGCCACGCCCGCACGGCCAGCTGGCCAGCACCTTGGCTAGCACGCGGCCCGGCGGGTGGGTAGCGGGGCGCCTCCACGGCCGGCCGGTCCTGGCCTAGGCTGGGCCGCCAGCGACGGGAGGGACGCCCAGCATGCCCAGCGGGGCCGACAGCTTCGACTACGTCATCATCGGTGCCGGAGCCGCCGGCTGCGTGCTCGCCAGCCGCCTGACCGAGGACCCGGCCACCACCGTCTGCGTCCTCGAAGCCGGGCCGCCGGACCGCAACCCCTACATCCACATCCCCGCCGGCTTCATCAAGACCCTCGCCGATCCTTCCGTCACCTGGCAGTTCCGCACCGCGCCCACCGCGAATACCGGCGGGCGGCCGATCGCCACCGTGCAGGGCCGCACCCTCGGCGGCTCCTCCTCGGTCAACGGCATGATCTACAATCGCGGCCAGCCCGCCGATCTCGACAGCTGGGCGCAGCGCGGCAATCGCGGCTGGAGCTTCGCCGACTGCCTGCCCTATTACCGCCGCAGCGAGCGGCGCATCGGCCTCGGCGATGACGGCGTGCGCGGACGGGACGGCGCCATCCCGGTCACCGACATGGACTGGATCCACCCGGTCTCGGAGGCCTTCATCGCCGGCTGCGTGGGCCTCGGCATCCCGCGCTGCGTGGACTACAACAGCGGCGACCAGGTGGGCGTCGGCTACTTCCAGCGCACCATCCTGAACGGCAGGCGCATCAGCGCCGCGCGCGGCTACCTGAAGCCGGCGATGGTGCGGAAGAACCTGGAGGTCCGCACCGATGCGCGCGCCAGCGCCATCCTGCTGGAGGGCAAGCGCGCCGTCGGCGTGCGCTACCAGGCCGCGCGCGGCGCGCCGGAGCGGGAGGTGCGGGCCAGGCGCGAGGTGATCTGCTCCGCCGGCACGGTGAACACGGCGCGGCTGCTGCAGGTCTCGGGCATCGGCCCGGCGACGCTGCTGCAGAAGCTGGGCGTGCCCGTGCTGCACGCGCTGCCTGGCGTCGGCGAGAATTTCCGCGACCACTACGCGGCGCGCTTCGTCATGCGCGCGAAGCCGGGAACGCCCACGCTGAACGAGCTCGCGCGCGGATGGCGGCTCGGCGCGGAGATCCTGCGCTGGGGGCTGCGCCAGCCTTCGATCCTGGCGACCGCCCCCTCCCACGTCCATGTCTTCTGGAAGTCCTTCGAGGGGCTGGACGCGCCGGACCTGCAATGCGTCTTCACCCCGGGCAGCTACGCCCCGGGCAAGGTCTACATCCTGGACGACTATCCCGGCGTCACCGCCGGCGCCTGGCAGCACCGCCCGGAGAGCGTGGGCTGGGTGCGCGCGAGGAGCCGCGACGTGTTCGAGGACCCGGAGATCCAGCCCAACTACCTCTCCGATCCGATGGACCGGCGCGTGCACCTTGGCGGCATGCGGCTGCTGCGGCGCCTGCTGAACACGCCCGAGCTCTCCCGCCACCTGGTGGAGGAGACGCTGCCCGGGCCGCAGGCGCAGAGCGATGACGAGCTGCTCGACTACTCGCGCCGCACCGGCTCCACCACCTACCACCTGATCGGCACGGCCCGCATGGGCCCGGCGACCGAGCCGATGGCCGTGGTGGACGACCGGCTGCTGGTGCACGGGCTGGAGGCGCTCCGGATCGTGGACGCCTCCATCATGCCGAACATGCCCTCGGCCAACACCTATGCAACGACGCTGATGATCGGCGAGAAGGCGGCCGACATGATCCGCGGCCGCGCCGCCCCGGCCGCCGAGGAGGCGCGGGCGGCGGCGTAACCCGCGCGCCGGGCCCGGCGAACGGCCCCGCATCCGCCGTGGCGTCCCGGTCATAGCGCCCGGGGCCGCGAGAGGGGTGGCGAAAGCGGTGGCGAAAGGGGTCGGCGTCATGGCGTGCGGTTGCGCATGCGGTTGCCTGGGCGCGGCGGAGATCGCGGCTTCCCGCCCCACCCCGCCGCCCGGTTCGGGCGAGGACCCGCTCGCCCTGGCCCGGGCCCGCATGCAGGCGACCGGCCAGTGGCATCCGCGCCAGCCGCTCGGGCGGAACTGGGCGATCGGCTGCGTGGCGCTGGAGATCACCCAGCGCTGCAACCTGGACTGCACGCTCTGCTATCTC
>DASQVL010000453.1:0-5499 GCA_035640795.1 Crenalkalicoccus sp.
CGACGGCGATGCGGAGGCGCGGGCCGTCGACGGCGGGAGCGAGGCCGGCAAGGCCGGGGCGGCGCGCCCGGGGCTGCACGCGGACGCGGACGAGGGTGGCGGCAGGGCCGGGCTGATACCAGGGAGTCATACCGGTCTGCGTTTGTGTTGACACACAAACGCCCTCAAGCGCTGGCGCGGCCTTCGGCCGCTCGGCTACGCGGCACTGGCCGCGACGGCCATTCGGCCGCTCAGCCTGCTTCGCAGGCTGCAAGTCAGGATTTGTGCAAGGCGGTATCATGGGCCAGCCGGGGGCCAGCCGGGCCCGCCCCCGACCCTGCGGTCAGAAATACAGCCCGCCGACGATCAGGTAGTTCCGCACCGCGTACAGCAGAATCTTGCAGGCCTGGATCAGCAGCAGCACGATCAGCGGCGAGATGTCGAACGCCCCGAAGCGTGGCAGCACATTCCGCACCGGCCGGAACAGCGGCTCCGTCACCCGCTCCAGGAAGTCCGCCACCGTCCAGACCACGCGGTTGCGGGTGTCCAGGATGCCGAAGCTGGTCAGCAGGTTCACGATCACGGCCAGGATGACGGCCCACCAGACGAGGTCGAGCACCGCGCCGAGCAGGAAGAACACCGCATCCAGGACCATCGCCGCCCAACCGCCCCTTCGCCGGCCGGCACCCTAGGAGCCGGGGATGAGGCCGGCAAGCGCGGGCGGCGCGCCTTGACTTCGGGGGAAGGCCAGCGCAAAAGCGGCGCCTCGCGGGACGTGGCGTCCGGCGCCGGCTGGCGCGGGGCTGTAGCTCAGTTGGGAGAGCGCCTCGTTCGCAATGAGGAGGTCAGGGGTTCGATTCCCCTCAGCTCCACCACCGTCCCGCCCGCCCCCGCGCCGACGCGCCCCGCCCGAGCCAAGGCGCCCCGCCTCAGGCCGGCCGGTCGTACTCCTCTGAGATGTCCCGGTTCGTGTAGTCGCGCAGCGCCGCCGTCGCCGCCAGGCTGATCACCGCGCAGACGCCGATGAACCCCGCCACCGCGTAGCCGGATTGGTACCGCCCGAACAGCCAGGTGGCGATCAGCGGCGCCGGCCCCCCTGCGATTACGGACGAGAGCTGGTAGCCGAGCGAGGCGCCGCTGTAGCGGAGCCGCCCGGTGAAGCTCTCCGCGATCAGCGCCGCCTGCGGCCCATACATCACGTCATGCGGGACCAGCGAGAACAGCACCGCGAGGAAGATCACCCAGGGCACCCCGGTGTCCAGCATGGCGAAGTAGACAAAGCCGTAGATCCCGGTCAGCAGCGCCCCCAACATGTAGACGCGCTTCCGCCCGAACCGGTCCGAAAGGTGCCCCGCATAGGGGATGGTGAAGAAGGAGAGCAGCGAGGCGCACAGCACCGCCACCAGCAGCACCTCGCGGGAGACGTGCAGCGCGCTGGTGCCATAGGCGAAGACGAAGGCGGTGAAGATGTAGAAGGGCGCCTGCTCTCCCATCCGCGCAAGCGCGGTCAGCAGGATCTCCTTCGGCTGGCGGCGGATCACCTCGATGGCAGGGGACTTCTCCACCCGGTTCTCGGCGACCAGGCGGCGGAAGGTCGGCGTCTCCATGATGCCGAGGCGGATCCACAGCCCGACGAAGACCAGCAGGATGCTGAGCAGGAAGGGGATGCGCCAGCCCCAGCGCAGGAAGGCATCGCCCGAGATCGCGCTGCTGGCGAGCACCGCGAGATTCGCGAGGAAGAGCCCGGCGGGGACGCCGAATTGCGGCCATGCGGCGATGAAGCCGCGATGCTTGTCGGTCCGCGCCCATTCCATGGCCAGCAGCACGGAGCCGCCCCACTCGCCGCCCACGCCGACGCCCTGGATGAAGCGGAGCAGGGTGAGGAAGACGGCGCCCCAGATGCCGATGCTGGCATAGCCGGGGACGAGCGCGACGAGGAAGGTGCCGATGCCCATCAGCACCAGGGTCGCGATCAGCGCCGATTTGCGCCCCATCCGGTCGCCCCAGTGGCCGAAGACCGCCGCGCCGACCGGCCGCGCGACGAAGCCCACGGCGTACACCCCGAAGGCCTGCAGCGTGCCGGTCAGCGGGTCCGATTGCGGGAAGTAGAGCTGCGCGAAAACCAGGCCGGTGACGATGCTGTAGAGGAAGAAGTCGTACCACTCGATGGTGGTGCCGATGGTGCTGGCGATGATGGCGCGGCGCAGCTGGGCGGCGTGCTCGGCCTCTGACAGCGGCGCGGGGGCCGTGGCGGTGCCTGCCATGAATCGATCCTCCCAAAGGGCCGGCCTTTGCGGCAGCCCCTGGGGCAGCCCCTGGGGTGGCCGCCCGTTGCGGGGGGCAAACGCGCGCCGGCCGGCCCTGTTCCGCCCGGTTGACCGCGCGCGCCGGACATGCCGGACTGCGCGCACGCCAAGCGGGAGGAACCCATGTACGTCGAGCAGCGCATGTACACCGCCCATCCGGGCCGTCTGCCGGCCTGGCTCAAGCTCTACGAGGAGATCGGCGGCCCGTGCTCCGCCCGCCACATCGGCCCGCCGATCGGCTTCTTCACGGTGGAGGTCGGGCCACTCAACCGCATCGTCTTCCTGCGCGGCTTCGACGACATCGACGACCGCGAGAAGGGCCTGGCGGCGCGCGAGGCCGACCCGGAATGGCAGCGCTTCCGCGCCGAGACCGGCAAGGTCGCGGCCCTTGCGGCGCAGGAGAACAAGCTGATGAAGACCACCGGCTTCTCCCCCATCCAGCGGGCGGGGCAGAAGCTGGAGCAGAAGGTCTCCGGCCCCTCCATGGTGATCGACCACCGCACCTACGACTTCGACCCCGGGAAGGCGCCGGCCTGGATCAAGGCCTATGAGGAGCAGGGTCTGCCGGTGCAGCAGCGCCTGCTCGGCCAGCTGCTGCTCTTCGCGGTGACGGAATGCGGGCCGATCAACCAGGTGGTGTTCCTGTGGGCCTACGCCTCGCTTGGCGACCGCGACCGCCGGCGGACGGCCATGGCGACCGACCCGGGCTGGGTGGAGTTCACCCAGACGGTGGCGCGGGTCGGCGGCCCCCGGCAGCAGACCACCATGATCCTGAAGCCGACCCCCTTCTCGGCGATCCGCTGAGCCGATTCCAGCTTCCCCTCGGCGCGCCATGAGGCTCCCATGGCGGCCGGGCCGCGGGGACTCGCGCGCCGGGGGGACCTGACCATGTCCGTGCGACGCATTCTGGCCGCGGCGGCCTTCGCCTGCGGCCTGGCCGGGGCGGCGGAGGCCGGCCCAACCCTGGACGGGGTCCGCCAGCGCGGCGTGCTGAATTGCGGCGTGAACGTTGGCGTCGCCGGCTTCTCCCTGCCCGACAGCCAGGGCGTCTGGCGCGGCATGGACGCCGATCTCTGCCGCGGCGTCGCCGCCGCCGTGCTCGGCGACCCGGCGAAGGTGCGCTTCGTGCCGCTGACCGCGGTGCAGCGTTTCACCGCGCTGCAATCGGGCGAGATCGACGTGCTGATCCGCCAGACCACGCTGACCATGACGCGCGACACCACGCTCGGCCTGCGCATGGTGATCGTCTACCTGTATGATGGCCATGGCTTCATGGTGCGGAAGGATGCCGGCGCGCAGGACCTGAAGGGGATGGATGGCATGACCATCTGCCTCTCCCCCGGCACGACGAACGAGCTGGTGACGGCCGACGTCTTCCGCGCGAACAACATCCGCTTCACCCCGCTGCTGCAGGAGCGGATGCAGGACAACGCGACGGCGCTGCAGGCCGGGCGGTGCGACGCCATCGGCACGGATGCGACGCAGCTCGCCGCGCTGCGCAGCCAGTTCCAGCACCCGGACCAGTTCGTCATCCTGCCGCAGCGCTATTCGAAGGAGCCCTACGGGCCGGTGGTGCGGCGCGACGACCAGGAGTGGTTCGACGTGATCCGCTGGACGATCTCCGCGCTGATCCAGGCGGAGGAGCTCGGCGTGACCAGCGCGAATGCCGAGGAGCTGAGGAAGGGCAGCCCGAACCCGGAGATCCGCCGGCTGCTCGGGACGGACCCGGTGCTGGGGAACGCGCTGAAGCTGGACCCGGCCTGGGCCTACAACGCGATCCGCACCATCGGGAATTACGGGGAGCTGTTCGAGCGCACGATCGGGCCGAAGACGCCGATCGGGCTGGAGCGGGGGATGAACCGGCTGTGGACGGATGGCGGGCTGATGTATTCCTGGCCGATGCGCTAGAGCAGATCGCCGTAGGGCGGCATTGCCCGGAGGCGTGAATCTGCTCTGCAAAAAACGGGATGGAGCATTTGCCGTGAACGCATGTGAACGGAAAATGCCCTGGCGCGATTTCACCCGTGCCGAGCTCGGCTGAAATGCCCTGGCATTCTGTTCTTGATCGCATTTCCCGCGGCGAACCGCGCACACTTCGCCTGGAAATGCTCTGGACCGCCATCGCCCCGACGGTCAGCACGACGCCGGTCCAGCTTTCTCGAACCAGCGGTTCACACTCCTTGGCGTGTTCACCTTCGGTGCGCACTCGGGCCGATGGCGGGCTGACCGGCGAGCTCAGCCGATCGGCGAGGAATAGCTCATATCATAGACGTGCCAGATATTGCTGCCATCGTGGTTCTGGGTGCCCCAGGGCTGCATGCCGGCGCCGAAGCACTCGTTCTGGCCGCCATGGGCCGCGTCCTGCGGCACGTGCTGCGTCGTCGAGTAGATCTGCTGGCGATCGATGTAGAGCGCGATGTGGTCCGCCTCCCAGTCCAACGCGTAGGTATGCTTCGCGGAAAGGTCGATCGTCGTCGGGAAGAGGTGGACCTCGTACTGGTCGGAGCCGGTCGCCGGGTCCTTCCAGTGGATGGTGGAGTAGCCGCTGGTGTTGGAGGTGCTCTGCTTCTCCACCAGGTCGAGTTCCGGCCCCGGCCACTGGTCGGTCGCGGGCCAGAGGCAGGCATAGGCGCCCGGGCCCTCGCCCTTGTCGATCTTCGCGGTGATGGAATAGAGGCCGTAGCCCTGGCCGGCGGTCCCCCCCGTCGGCGGCTGCATCATCCCCGCATGCGGCCAGCCGGTCGTCGCGTAGCTGCTCAGCGTCGCATAGGACGGGTCCAGCGACACGCTGCCCCAGACGCGCGTCAGCTCCGGCGCGAAGGAGTGGTTGACCGAGAAGTCGTGGTCCCAGACCAGGTGGAAGTGGGACAGGTCGAGCGCTCCGCCGGTCCTCGCCGCCGCAGCCGCGGACGCGGGCGGGATGACCACGCCCTGCACCGTGCCGGTCGAGAGGGCGGGGATGCGGGCCGCCATCGGATCCTGGCTGTCGGACATCTCACCCCCGCTCAGTTTTGCCAGCGCGGATCGTATACGAATACTGCCGCGCCTTATTTGGACGGATCAAGCCCCCAGAATGTCCTGGATCTGCGGGAGCGCGCGGCGTGGCTTCCAGCACCCAGCGCTCATACCGGGCACATGACGTGCCAAGGCATGTCGTGCCTCAAGCGCCCGCGCGGCCTCGGCCGGCTTCGCCGGCCGCGCAGGGCAGAACTCA
>DASQVL010000454.1:0-4035 GCA_035640795.1 Crenalkalicoccus sp.
AGAGAAAGAGCGGCCTCATGCCAGGCTCATGAAGTGCTGAGGCACTTCATGCCTCAAGCGCCGGCGCGGCCTCCGGCTGGTAGGCTGGGCGGCATTTGCCGCGGCGGCCATCCGGCCGCTCGGCCTGCTTCGCAGGCTGCAAATCAGGATTTATGCAGGGCGGTATCACCTCACGCCTTTTTCTCACGCCTTCTTCCGTGCCGCCTCGCCCACCGGCAGGCCCGCAGCGGCCAGCGCCGCCAGCCGGCCGGGCAGGGCGGCGCGGATCGCCGGCCGCTGCTCCTTCGCCTTCTTCCAGTGCTTCTTGTCCTTCCGCGTCATCCCGCAGCCGAGGCACCAGCCAGTCGTCTCGTCGTAGCGGCACACATCGATGCAGGGGCTTGCCATGCGGGGCGGACGCGCCGCGCCGGGCGGCGGTTCCCGCCCATACCGGCGTGCGTTTGTGTTGACACACAAACGCCCTCATGCGCCGGCGCGGCCTCCGGCCGCTAGGCTACGCGGCACTTGCCGCGGCGGCCATTCGGCCGCTCAGCCTGCTTCGCAGGCTGCGGATCAGGATTTATGCAGGACGGTATCACTCCTCCAGCTGCACCCCGCTGGCCTGCACCACCTTCGCCCACTCCGCCCGCTCCCGCCGGATGCGGTCGGCGAAGGCAGCAGGGCTGGCCGAGGTGACGACGCCGTAGTCCTGCCGCTCGAGTGCCTCCCTGAGGCCGGGATCCGCGGCGGCGCGGAGGATTGCCTGGAACAGCCCGTCCTGGATGGGCTGCGGCGTGCCGGCGGGCAGCAGCACGCCGAACCATTCCTCCGTGGTCAGCCCAGGATGGCCGAGCTCGGCCAGGGTTGGCAGGTTCGGGTAGCGCGGGTTCCGCCCCTCCGCCGAGATCGCCAGGATGCGCAAGCCCTTGCCGGCATGCGGCGTGACGTCCCCGAGCACGCCGATGAAGATCTGGATGCGCCCGCCGATCAGGTCCTGGATGGCCGGCACGGCGCCACGATAGGTCACGTGCGTCATGTGCGCGCCGATGGCGCGGGCCAGCTGCACGCCGAGGAAGTGCGGCGCCGCGCCGGCCGCGGGCGAGGCGTAGGGGATCTCCTCCCGCTGCCCGCGCGCCCAGGCGACGAAGCCGGCGAAGTCGGCCGCCGGGTGGTCGTGCGGCACGGTGACGGCGAAGGGGAAGCTCACCACCGTGGAGACCGGGGCGAAGTCGGTCAGCGCGTCGTAGCGCACCTGCCTCGGGTAGGCATGCGGATGCAGCGTCAGCATGGAGGCCGGGCTCTGCAGCCAGGTCTCGCCATCCGGCGGCGCCGCCTTTACCGCCTCCACCGCGATGCGGCCGGCGGCACCCGTGCGGGTCTCCACGATCACCTGCGGCGCGTAGCTGCCCCGCAGCCGCTCCGCATAGAGCCGCGCGACGAGGTCGGAGGAGCCACCGGCCGGGAAGCCCACGATGGTGCGGGCGGGGCGGGCGATGACCTCTGCCCCGGCCAGGCGCGGCAGGCCGGCCAGCGCGGCGAGGCCGGCGAGGGCGCGGCGGCGGAGCATGGGCATGGCGCTTTCCTGAGAGGCGGCCGCCCCGTTCTGCCCAACCCCGCGCACCGCCGCAACGGCGGCGAGGTCGCCCTGCATGCGCTCCGGCTCGAAGGGGCGGTGGGCGATGTCGGTGCGCATGCGTTGCGTTGCCTGGAGGGTCGGGGGGCCATGGAGGGGAGGTTCCCTGCCTCCCCGAGGGGCGACCCACGCCCCGCTTGCCGCCGCCGCTTCGGGACGGTACCCGGGACGGTCCGAGCGGAAAGGAAGGCGATGGCGAGCGACCTGGAAATCGCGCGAGCGGCGAAACTCCGTCCCATCGCCGAGATCGCGGCACTCGCCGGCGTCCCGGGGGACGCGCTGATCCCCTATGGCCGCTTCAAGGCCAAGCTCGACCACGCCTTCCTTCGGGAGGCTGTCTCCCGGCCGCGCGGGCGCCTCGTCCTCGTCACCGGCATCAACCCGACCGCGGCGGGGGAGGGCAAGACCACCACCACCATCGGCCTTGGCGACGCGCTGAATGCGCTCGGGACGCGCACCATGATCTGCCTGCGCGAGCCCTCGCTCGGCCCCTGCTTCGGCGTGAAGGGGGGTGCGACGGGCGGTGGCCGCGCGCAGGTCGCGCCGATGGAGGAGATCAACCTCCACTTCACCGGCGACGTCCACGCCGTCACCAGCGCCAACAACCTGCTGGCGGCGATGGTGGACAACCACCTCTACTGGGGCAACGCGCTCGGCCTCGATCCGCGCCGCGTCACCTGGCGGCGCGCCATGGACATGAACGACCGCAACCTGCGGCAGATGGTGTCGGGCCTCGGCGGCGCCGCGCAGGGCGTGCCGCGGGAGGACGGTTTCGACATCACCGTCGCCTCCGAGGTGATGGCGATCCTCTGCCTCGCCCGTGATCTCGATGACCTGATGGAGCGGCTGGGACGGATCATCGTGGGCAGCACGCGCGACGGGCGCAGCGTGACCGCGCGCGACCTCAAGGCCGATGGCGCCATGGCGGCGCTGCTCCGCGACGCGCTGCAGCCCAACCTGGTGCAGACGCTGGAAGGCTCGCCCGCCCTCGTGCATGGCGGGCCCTTCGCCAACATCGCGCATGGCTGCAACAGCCTCGCCGCGACGACGCTCGGCCTCGCCCTGGCCGATGTGGTGGTCACGGAGGCAGGGTTCGGCGCCGATCTCGGCGCCGAGAAGTTCTGCGACATCAAGTGCCGCACCGCCGGCCTCGCGCCGGAGGCCGCGGTGGTGGTCGCGACGGTGCGCGCGCTGAAGATGCATGGCGGCGTCGCCAAGGCCGATCTCGCGCGGGAGGACGTGGCGGCGCTCCTCCGCGGCACCCCGAACCTCAGGCGGCATGTGGAGAACCTGCGGAAGTTCGGCCTGCCCGTCGTTGTTGCGCTGAACCGCTTCACCACCGATACGTCGGCGGAGATCGCCGCCGTGCAGGACGCGATGGCGGCCCTCGGCACCGAGGCAGTGCTATGCACGCACTGGGCGGAGGGCGCGGCCGGCGCGGCGGAGCTCGGCCGCGCCGTGCAGCAACTGCTCGCCGCGGGCCAGGCGGCGTTCCGGCCGCTCTACCCGCTTGAGTTGCCCCTCGCGGAGAAGATCCGCACCATTGCGCGGGAGATCTACCGCGCCGCCGAGGTTACGATCCCCGCCCCGGTCGCGCAGCGCCTCGCGCGCTTCGAGGCGCAGGGCTTCGGCCGGCTGCCGGTCTGCATCGCCAAGACGCCGTACAGCTTCTCCGCCGAGCCCAGGCTGCTGGGCGCGCCGGAGCGCCATGTGCTGCCGCTGCGCGAGGTGCGGCTCTCCGCCGGCGCGGGCTTCGTCGTCGCCGTCTGCGGAGAGATCATGACAATGCCGGGCCTGCCGCGTGTACCGGCGGCGGAGGCAATCCACCTGGACGCGGAGGGCCGCATCGAGGGTCTGTTCTGAGCCGCACGCAGTCGTGCGTCTGTCGTTGTCCCGTCACACGCAAGGGTGTCCGGGACGGGGCGGGGCAAGCATGATCATTCGTATACTATGTGCCCGGCGCGGTGTGAGGGACCTCGTCCGGGCATGCAGGAACAGCACGCATCTGCTGCGGAAGGATTCGCCACGGCACTGGCGGCGGAGATCCCGCGCCTGCGACGCTTCGCCCGCGTCCTGGCGCAGGGCGACGCTGCCGAGGACCTGGTGCAGGAGACGCTGATGCGGGCGATCGCCGCGCGCGGCCAGTTCGCGCTCGGCACCAATCTGCGCGCCTGGCTGTTCACCATTCTCCGCCACGCCCGGGCGGCGGCGGCGCGGCGCGATGCACGCAGCCCCTTCCTGGTGGCCGAGACGCTGCCCGATGCGCCCGTCTCCGGCGGGCAGGAGGAGCGGCAGGCGATGCGCGACCTCGCCGCCGCCTTCGGCCGGCTGCCGGCGATCCAGCGCGAGGCGCTGTGGACGGTGGTGGTGGACGGCCTCGATTATGCCGAGGCCGCGGAGGCGCTCGGCGTGCCGCCGGGCAC
>DASQVL010000455.1:0-2639 GCA_035640795.1 Crenalkalicoccus sp.
TGCGCGCGCTCACCCTGCTCCGCGCCGGGGATCTGCCGGGCGCCGCCGCGGCGGTCGCCGAAGCCGAGGCCGTGCGGCCCCGCACCCCCGGCGAGGCGGTCTCCGCCGATGGCGCCACCACCCGGCGCTTCGACGACCTGCGCGATGCCGACGACCTGTTCGCCCCCGTGCTCGAGGTGCTGACCACCGCCGGCGAGTACATGTGGGTGCCCTTCGAGCGGCTGGAGAGCCTGGAGTTCGAGGCGCCGCGGCGCCCGCGCGACCTCTACTGGCGCCGCACCATGCTGAACCTGAAGGACGGGACGGAGGGCCTGGTCTTCATCCCCGCGATCTACCCCTGGACCGAGGCGGACACGCCCACGCCGCTGAAGCTCGGCCGCGAGACCGACTGGTCGGGGCCGGAGGGCGGGCCGGTCCGCGGCCTTGGGCAACGCCTGCTGCTGGCCGGTGAGGACGCGCTGCCCCTCGCGGAAGCGGGCACGCTGCGCTTCGGCTGACGCGCATGGGCGACACGCTGAACCGCAAGCTGCGCGTCCGGCTGCCGCTCTTCGACTGCCTGCTGGACGCCGACCCGGACGCGCCGCCCGACCCGCCGCTGACCGCGCAGCTTGCGCTGGAGCGGCTGCGCCGGGCGGTACGGCGGGACGTCGAGGCCGTGCTGAACGCGCGCCGCCGGCGCCTGCCGACGCCGCCGCACCTCACGGAACTCGCCGTCTCCCCGGTCGGCTACGGCGTGCCGGACCCGACGGCGGGCAGCTTCACCGAGGAAGATCTCAGGATCGCGCTCGCGCGCGAGATGGAGGTGGCGCTCCGCCGCTTCGAGCCCCGGCTCTTCAACGTCCAGGTCACGCTCGCGCCGCTGCCCCGTGGCACCGACGCGACCACGGACCGCACCATGCACCTCCGCATCGATGCATTCCTGCGCACCGACCAGGTGCCGGAGCCCATCACCTTCGATACCGCGCTGCGCCCGATCACCCTCGACGTCGCGGTGCGCGAGGACTAGCGAAGGGCCATGTCGGAGACGCTGCTGCCCTACTACAACCGCGAGCTCGCGGCGATCCGCAAGGACGCGGCCGAGTTCGCGGAGGCCTTCCCCAAGGTCGCGGGCCGGCTGCGCCTGGCCGGCGACGTGGTGGACGACCCCTTCGTCGCGCGCCTCCTGGAAGGCGTCGCCTTCCTCGCCGCCCGCGTGCAGCACCGGCTGGACGACGAGCTGCCGGAGATCAGCGACGCGCTGCTCGAGATGCTCTCGCCGCACCTGCTCGCGCCGGTGCCCTCCATGACCACCCTCCGCCTCACCCCGCAGCCGGCGATCCGCGCCCGGCTCCAGGTGGCGCGCGGCCTGATGGTCGAGACGGAGCCGGTGAGCGGCGAGCCGCTGCGCTTCCGCACCTGCCATGACGTGACGCTCTGGCCCGTCATGATCGAGCAGGCGCGGCTTTCCGGCCTGCCGCTGCCGGCGCCGGCCAATCCCCGCGCGCCGGGCGCGGTCGCCTGCCTGCGGCTGGTGCTGCGCACGCCGGCGGCGGACCTTCCCTTCGCCGAGCTCGGCCTCGACCGGCTGCGGCTGCACATCCGCGGCATCGGCCAGACCGCAACGGCGCTGCACGAGCTGCTCAGCACCGCGACGCTTTCGGTCGCCTGCGGCGACGGGCCCTCCGATCCCCGGCCGACCATCCTGCCCGCGGCGGCGCTGCGGCCGGTCGGCTTCGAGGCGAAGGAGGCGACGCTCCCCTGGCCACGCCGCGCCTTCGCCGGGCACCGGCTGCTGACCGAGTACTTCGCCTTCGCCGAGAAGTTCCTCTATCTCGAGCTCGACGGGCTGGACGCACGCAGCCTTGTCCAGGCCTCCGACCGGCTGGAGGTCTTCATCTATCTCTCGCGCAGCCAGCCGGAGCTGGAGCGCGCGGTCACCGCCGACAATCTCGCGCTGGGCTGCACGCCCGCGGTGAACCTCTTCCCGCAGCGCTGCGAGCCGATCACCCTGGACGGCACGCAATCCGAATGGCTGGTGGTGCCGGACGCGCGCCGGCCCGCGAACCTCGAGATTTACGCCGTCGAGGAGGTGCGCGAGAGCCGGGCGGATGGCAGCCGCCGCGTGGTGCTGCCCTTCCACCGGCTCGGCCGGGCCGAGCCAAACGAGGCGGCGACGCCGGCCAGCTACATCGCCACGCGCACCGCGGCCATCGCGCCGCTCACCGGCACCCGCACCCTGCTTCAGCTGCGCGACCCGAATTTCGATCCGGCCCGCCCGGCCGATGGCGTGCTGACGGTGGAGGCGCTCTGCTGCAACCGGGACCTGCCGGCCATGCTGCCCTTCGGCGGCGGGCAACCGCATCTCCGCGTCGCAGCCGCCGGCGTGCCCGTGGTGGCGGAAGCGCTGACCGCGCCGACCGCGACGCTCCGCCCGCAGCTCCGCGACCGCAGCGCCTGGAAGCTGGTCTCGCACCTCGCCCTCAATCACCTGTCGGTCGCGGGCGGGGAGCAGGCGGCGCCGGCGCTGCGCGAGATCCTGCGGCTGCACGACCTGCGCGACTCGCCGGAGAGCCGTGCTGCGATCGGCGCGCTGGTGGCGGCCGAGGCGCGCCCCGGCGTCGCGCGCCTGCCGGGCGGCAGGCCGGGTGCGCTGGTGCGCG
>DASQVL010000456.1:0-4637 GCA_035640795.1 Crenalkalicoccus sp.
ACCGGCTGGGCGCGCCGGGGCTGGCGGCCTTCGCCGCCGGGGCGGGGGTGCTGCGCTGGGGCATCACGGCGGAGACGGCCTGGCTACCGGCGCTGGCGGGCGCGCAGGCGCTGCACGCGGCGACCTTCGGCGCGCAGCATCTGGCGGCGATGCGCGTCCTGGCTGGCCTGCCGCGCGGCCAGGCGGCGACGGCGCAGACCGTGCACAGCGCGCTTGGCGTCGGCCTGGCGATGGGGGTGCTGACCTTCGCCTCGGGGCCGCTCTATGCGGCGGCGG
The DNA here is from genome assembly GCA_035640795.1 of Crenalkalicoccus sp. Lineage (GTDB taxonomy): Bacteria > Pseudomonadota > Alphaproteobacteria > Acetobacterales > Acetobacteraceae > DASQVL01. Next base: position 277 of record DASQVL010000456.1, read on the forward strand.
GGGGTGCGGCGTTCTGGGCCATGGCCGGGCTCTGCGCCCTTGCCCTGCCCGGGGCGCTGGGGCTGCGGCGGGCGCTCCGGTGATACCAGGCGCACGAAGTGCCGACCCCGCGGCCTGCGGAGCAGGCCGAGGCCGCGACGGGCGCCCATGTGGGCCGCATGCCGGTCCTCGCGTAACGTGCACCTCCGGCGCACCGAACCATGCCCGACCGCGCGGCGGACCCGGCGCCAATGGCCGCAACCCGATGGACGGGCCGGGTCCGCGTGCCCGCCCGCGATGGAGAGCCCCGTGACCGCCAACCGCGCCCTGAAGCTGCTCGCCTGGCCGGCAGCGATCTGGATCGCCTATGAGCTGCTCTGGTACGAGCAATACAAGCTGACCGGCCCCACCCTGGTCTTCGAGGTCCTCGGCGCCTGGCTCGGCGTGCCGGAGATCGCCTTCCGCTGGTGCGTCGGGCTGATGGAGGTCACCGCCGCCATGCTCGTGCTGATCCCGCGCACGCGCACCTTCGGCGCCGCCTTCGCCTTCGGCATCATGTCGGGGGCGATCTTCTTCCACGTGATCAGCCCGCTCGGCATCGACCCCTATCACGATGGCGGCGTGCTGTTCCACGAGGCCTGCCTGACCTGGGCGGTCGCGCTCTTCGTGATGCTGGCGGAGCGGGACGAGCTGCTGGGGATCGCCGGGCGCTTCGTCCCGGCGCTGCGTCCGGCGACGTAACCGCCGCGCCGGGAGGGGCGAAGCGTTCGACCGCGGCGCCCCGCCCCATCTCCGCCGCCGATCCGACGGAACGCCGCATGCAGCGCCCCTCGCCGCCCGCCCGCCCGCCGCGCGACCTGCGGCTCGACATCGTGCGGGGCTGGATGCAGCTCTCGATCTTCATCTCGCATGTGGCGGGCAGCGTCTTCGCCTGGGGGATCCACGCCACCTGGGGGCTGTCGGACAGTTCCGAGCAATTCGTGATGCTCTCCGGCCTCACCCTGGGTTCGGTCTTCACGCTGAAGGCGGCGCGCGGGGGCTTCGCGGCGGGGCGGGCGGACATGCTGCGGCGGACGCTGCGCCTCTACACCACCCATCTGACGGTTTTCGCGATGTTCGCGGCGCTGGTGATCGCCGCCAGCATGCGGCTGCTGCCGGGGGAGGTGAGCCGGCTCGGCTGGGACTGGCTGGTGCAGATGCCGGCACTTGCCGTGCCGGCGGCGGCGACGCTGCTCTACCAGCCGGACCAGATGGGCATCCTGCCGGTCTTCGTCTGGTGCATGCTGGCGTTGCCGGGCTTCCTGTGGCTGGCCGACAGGATCGGCGCCTGGGCGCTGCTGCCGAGCGCGCTGCTCCATGGCGCGGTGCAGCTGGGCTGGGTGCGGACGCCGGGGCTGGGCGGGACGGGCGTGCAGTTCGACCCGCTGGCCTGGCAGCTGCTGTACCTGATCGGCGCCTATGTGGGGCGCCACGCCCTGCTGACCGGGGAGGGCCTGCCGCGCCGGCGCTGGCTGGTCGCGGCGGCCGCGCTCGTCGCGCTGGTCGGGCTGTGGGCGCGGCTGGTGGAGCACGGCTTCATCCCGGGGCCGGAGCTGGCGGTGAGCGCCTTCATGCACAAGGAGACGCTGGCGCCGGCGCGCTTGGCGCATGCGCTGGCGCTGGCCTACCTGGTGGCCGCTCTGGTGCCGCGGGAGGCGCCGTGGATGGCGAGGCCGGTGGGCGGCGCGCTGGCGGCGATCGGGCGGCACAGCCTGCAGGTGTTCTGCGTGGGGCTGTTCCTGGCCTGGGGTGTGACGGCGGCGATGCGGCTGCGGCCGGCCGCGGCGGGATGGCTGGACCTGCTACTGGTGCCGGCGGGGGCGCTGGCGCTGGCGGCGTTTGCGCAGCTGCGGGAGCGCTGGCGGGCGCGGGGAGCGCCCGTTCGGGCGGCAGGGTGAGGCGTTTCGTGGATGCTCTTGGGGGAGGAAGGGAACCTCCCCTCCCGGGCCCCCGCCGCCCTCAACCGCCGCCCAACACCTCCGCCCGCAGCTCATCCAGCAGCCGCAGCCGCCCGCCGGGGCCCTCGAGGTGCCAGAAGGCCCAGCCATTGCAGCTCGGCGCCTCCTGCACCGCCGCCCCCACCTGGTGGATGGAGCCCGTCGCGGCGCCGCAGCGGAGCGACCCATCCGCCGCGACCGTCGCCCGCCAGCGGCGCTGCCGGTCGGTCAGCACGCTGCCCGGCGGCACCAGCCCGCGCTCGACCAGCGCGCCGAAGGGCAGCCGCGGCTGCTCCCGCCGCCCTTGCGTCACCTGCGCCGCCGCCTGCGGCAGCGGCGTGACCTCGGCGATTCGGGCGAGCGCCGCGGCGGCGTAGTGCGGGTCGCGCTCGATGCCGATGAAGCGGCGGCCGAGGCGCTTCGCCACCGCCGCCGTCGTGCCGGTGCCGAGGAACGGGTCGAGCACGATCTCCTCCGGCGCCGTGCAGCTCAGGATCACCCGGTGCAGCAGCGCCTCGGGCTTCTGCGTCGGGTGCAGCTTGGCGCCGGCGGTGTCGCGCAGGCGTTCCGGGCCGGTGCAGAGCGGGAAGAGCCAGTCGCTCCGCATCTGCACCTCCTCGTTCAGCGCCTTCATGGCGGCGTAGTTGAAGCGGTACCGGCTTTCCGGCCCGCGCGCCGCCCAGATCAGCGTCTCATGCGCGTTGGTGAAGCGCCGGCCGCGGAAGTTCGGCATCGGGTTCGCCTTGCGCCAGATCACGTCGTTCAGGATCCAGAAGCCGAGATCCTGCAGCGCGGCGCCGAGGCGGAAGATGTTGTGGTAGCTGCCGATGACCCAGAGCGTGCCGTCCTTGCGGAGGACGCGCCGCGCCTCGGTCAGCCAGGCGCGGGTGAAGGCGTCATAGGCGGCCAGGCCCTCGAAGCGGTCCCAGGCCTCGTCCACCCCGTCCACCAGGCTGTCATCGGGGCGGCGGAGATCGCCCTTGAGCTGGAGGTTGTAGGGCGGGTCGGCAAAGACGGCATGCGCCGAGGCCGGCGGCAGGCGCCGCATCACGTCGGTGCAGTCCCCGACCAGCACCTGGTCGAGGGGCAGGTCGAGCCCCGTCCCCACGCGCGACACCCCCTTTGCATTCGCTGGCGGCACGAGAATCGGCGCGACGGGACGGCGGGTCAACGGCGTGGTATATTTATCCCATGGCTGCGGTGCGAAAGCCGAAGGTCCCGGGCCGGCTGACGGTGAAGGAATTCCTCGCCTGGTGCCCGCCGGGCGGGTATCTGTGGCAATTGGTGGACGGCACGCCGCAGGCGATGTCGCCGCCCGGGGCAACGCACGGGGCGATCCAGGGCGAGGTGGCCGGCCTGCTCCGCGCGCACCTGCTGGAGCGGGACAGGCCCTGCCGCGTCGTCGTCACGCCGGGCGTGGTGCCGCGGGTGCAATCCCAGCACAACATGCGCGTCCCGGATCTCGCCGTGACCTGCGCGCCCGACACGGCGGAGGTCGCCCTGCCCGACCCGGTGCTGATCGTCGAGATCCTCTCGCCGAGCAACGAGGCGGAGACCTGGGCGAATGTCTGGGCCTACACCACCATCCCGAGCGTGCGGGAGATCCTGATCCTGCGCAGCGTGGAGGTGGGCGCCGAGCTGCTGCGGCGCGGGCCGGACGGCAACTGGCCGACCTCGCCCGAGCGGGTCGCGGAGACGGTGGTGCTGGAAAGCATCGGCTTCGCGGCGCCGCTCCGCGCGGCCTACCGCACGACGCGTTTGGGTCAGGGTTAGAGCACATCGCCGCAGGGCGGCATCGCCCAGAGGCGTGAATCTGCTCTGCGAGCAAGCAGGCAGAGCATTTGCCGTGAGCCCGGGCGAACGGCAAAGGCTCTAGGCCGGCGCCGCGCCGAGTCTCAGCGCCATCTGATCCACCGGCGCAAACCCCCGCCGATGATGCGGGCACGGCCCATGCGCCGCCAGCGCCGCGCGATGCCGCTCCGTCGCGTAGCCCATGTGCGATCCGAACCCATAGGCCGGCCAGCGCGGGTCGAGCCGCGCCATCGCCCGGTCCCGCACCACCTTCGCCAGGATCGAGGCCGCGGCGATCGAGAGGCTGAGCGCATCGCCACCCACCACGCAGCGCACCGCGCAGGGCAGCAGCGGCGGCTGGTTGCCGTCCACCAGCACGAGATCGGGCGGCACCGGCAGCCGGGCCACCGCCCGCGCCATGGCGAGATGCGTCGCCCGCAGGATGTTCAGCCGCCCGATCTCCGCGGCCGAAGCCGCGCCGACCGCCCATTCCGCCACCCCCGCGCGCGCTGCCCCGCGCAGCGCGTCATGCGCCGCCAGTCGCTCCTCGGGCGAGAGGCGCTTGCTGTCGTCGATCAGCGCGGCGAGGCGGCGCGGCACGCCGCGCGGGAAGAC
>DASQVL010000457.1:0-2328 GCA_035640795.1 Crenalkalicoccus sp.
ACGCCGGCGACCGCGCTCCGCGAGGGCGACGTGGTGCTGGTGGAGGCCGGCGACCTCGTCCCCTCCGATGGGGAGGTGATCGAGGGCATCGCCAGCATCAACGAGGCGGCGGTCACCGGCGAATCCGCCCCCGTCATCCGCGAATCCGGCGGCGACCGCAGCGCCGTGACGGGCGGCACCCTCGTCGTCTCGGACTGGGTGGTGGTGCGCATCACCGCCGCCCCCGGCTCCACCTTCCTCGACCGCATGATCGCGCTGGTCGAAGGGGCCTCGCGGCAGAAGACGCCGAACGAGATCGCGCTCGACATCCTGCTCGCCGGCATGACGATCATCTTCCTGATCGCCGTCGCCACCCTTGTCGGCCTCGCCAGCTGGAACGGCACGCCGCCCTCCGTCACCGTGCTCTCCGCACTGTTCGTCACGCTGATCCCGACGACGATCGGCGGGCTGCTTTCGGCCATCGGCATCGCGGGCATGGACCGGCTGGTGCGCTTTAACGTCATGGCGACCAGCGGCCGGGCGGTGGAGGCGGCGGGCGACGTTGACGTGCTGCTGCTCGACAAGACCGGCACCATCACCTTCGGCAACCGCCAGGCCGCCGCCTTTGTCCCCGCTCCCGGGGTTGCGGAGCGCGAGGTGGCGGAAGCCGCGGTGCTGGCCTCGCTCGCCGACGAGACGCCGGAGGGGCGCTCCATCCTGGGCTTCGCCCGCGAGCGCTTCGGCGTGGCGGTGCCCGAGCTGCCGGCCGGCGCGCGCGCCGTGCCCTTCACCGCGCAGACGCGCATCTCCGGCCTCGACCTGCCGGGCGGCCAGTACCGGAAGGGTGCGGTGGACGCCCTCGCACGCAGTCTGGGCGTCACGCCGCCGGCGCCGCTGGCCGAGGCGGTCGAGCGCATGGCGCGGGCCGGCTCCACGCCGCTCGCCGTCGCGCGCGACGGCAGGCTGCTCGGCGCGATCGAGCTCAAGGACATCGTGAAACTCGGCATCCGCGATCGCTTTGCCGCGCTCCGCCGCATGGGCATCCGCACCGTCATGGTCACCGGCGACAACCGGCTGACCGCGGCGGCCATCGCGACCGAGGCCGGGGTGGACGACTTCATCGCCGAGGCAACGCCCGAGCAGAAGCTCGCCTATATCCGCGGGGCGCAGGCGGAAGGCCGCCTGGTCGCCATGGCGGGCGACGGCACCAACGACGCCCCCGCCCTCGCCCAGGCCGATGTCGGCCTCGCCATGCAGACCGGCACCCAGGCAGCGCGGGAGGCCGGCAACATGGTGGATCTCGACAGCGACCCCACGAAGCTGATCGAGGTGGTGGAGATCGGCAAGCAGCTGCTGATCACCCGCGGCGCGCTGACCACCTTCTCCATTGCGAACGATGTCGCCAAGTACTTCGCCATCCTCCCCGCGATCTTCGTCGCCAGCTACCCGGAGCTCTCGGCGCTCAACGTCATGCGGCTGACGACGCCGCACAGCGCCATCCTCTCCGCGGTGATCTTCAACGCGCTGATCATCATCGCGCTGGTGCCGCTCGCGCTGCGCGGCGTGCGCTACGCGCCGGTCGGCGCCGCCGCGCTGCTCCGGCGCAACCTGCTGATCTACGGCGTGGGCGGCATCGTGGCCCCCTTCCTCGGCATCAAGCTCGTGGACCTCTGCCTGCAAGCGATCGGGATCGCCTGAACCATGCAAGCCCTGCTCCGCCCCGCCCTGGCGATGACGCTGATGCTGACGCTCGTCACCAGCCTCGCCGCGCCCCTCGCCGTCACCGGCCTCGCCCAGCTGTTCTTCCCCTGGCAGGCCAATGGCAGCCTGATCGAGCGCGACGGCAAGGTCGTGGGCTCCGCGCTGATCGGCCAGAATTTCGCCGGCGACCAGTGGTTCCACCCGCGCCCCTCCGCCGCCGGCAATGATGGCTACGATGCCACCGCCTCCGCCGCCTCCCAGCTCGGGCCGAGCAGCGCCAAGCTGCTCGACGCGGTGAAGGAGCGCGTCGCCGCCTATGGCAGCCGGCCGGTGCCGGCCGATGCCGCCACCGCCTCGGGGTCCGGCCTCGACCCGAACATCACGCCGCAGAATGCGCGCGACCAGGTGGCGCGCGTCGCCGCCGCGCGCGGGCTGCCCGAGGCGCAGGTCGCCGCGCTGGTGGACCGCCTCACGGCGCGCCCGCTCCTCGGCTTCTTCGGCGAGCCGCGGGTGAACGTGTTGCGGCTCAACCTCGCCCTCGACGGGCTGCACTGAGGGGCGGCGCATGCGGCGGGACCCGTCCGGGCTGGCATCGCCCGCCGGGGCGGACTGGGCACCGCCGCAGGGCGGCCCCGGCGCCGCCCTGCG